>CAJQOR010000087.1 GCA_905479965.1 uncultured Rhizobiaceae group bacterium
TAACACTTTGAATCTATACTACAATATCATTTATTTATATTTTATTAAAATGTGTGTCCGTTTTAAAAAGGAATGGTGATTATAATATTAAGAAAAATCTATTAACAACATAACAAAAAAATAAAAGATTCTTGATTACTATTTAGCTGTCATTTAATAAAAATGTAAAATATACAGTAAAGGTGCAAAAAAAAAAATGTATAAGCAAACAAATTTACCGAATAAATAAAAAATATGGCGTGATTAGATATAAAATTTTTAAAATTTAGTTTTGATAATAAAATAAGAAATGGCACAAAAATTTAAAACATATTTGATTATAAAATGTGTGAAATAGGCACTCAATAAATCTTATAATAATACATATTAGATACATAATAAGTTCATAATGAAGGAATAAAATATTTTTAAGGCAAAAACACAAACATAATTTTAAAATCTAAGATACAATTCTATATATTTCTAGCACCAAGAGATTATTGAATACTTTTGATCAATCAATTAAAAGTTTTTAAATGAATGTGCTTTGTGCAGTGTAAAGTGAAAACGCTGAATAATAGCTAAAGTTCATCAGGGCTGCAGCCGCAAAAAGTTGCGGCCCTGGTTTACCAATTTAATTCACAGAGCAGACCAAAATACCCCTCTTGGGGGTGTTTTGATGTACTTTGATACAAAGTAAAGGGGAGGCATGATGTCACTTTCGGACACAGAACAGTTAAGCGGCGCTGCAAAGCCACCGTCCAAATTGTTCAAAAATTTAACAGCCAAAATCGCGGCAATTCCGATGATTTTCACAGCTGTGATCGTTTTCATCGGATGTACAATCTGGACGATCTATCATTCATTCACAAAGTCCCGGTTACTGCCTGCCCCACATAAATGGGTTGGTCTGGATAATTATGAGCGATTGTGGAGCGAGAACCGATGGATTGTCAGTATCGAAAATCTCGCGATTTATGGCGTTTGCTCGCTCATTTTATCTCTCGTCATTGGCTTCCTTCTAGCTGCATTGCTTGATCGCAAAATCCGCTTTGAGAACACGATCCGAACCATCATCCTTTATCCGTTCGCCCTCTCATTTGTTGTAACGGGCCTTGTGTGGCAGTGGATCTTAAACCCAGAACTTGGCCTTCAAAACGTTGTGCGTAATTTAGGCTTTGAAAACTTCACCTTTGATCCCATCAATAACGCAGAAATTGTTATCTTCGGCATCTTGATTGCTGGCATCTGGCAGGGTTCGGGCTTTGTCATGGTGCTCTTGCTCGCTGGCATGCGCGGCATTGATGAGGACATTTGGAAAGCCTCACGGGTTGAGGGCATTCCCGCCTGGAAAACTTACATCTTTATCGTGATTCCAATGATGCGCCCGGTATTTGTAACAGCACTTGTGATCATCTCCGCCGGCATTATTAAAGTTTATGATCTTGTTGTAGCGCAAACATCTGGCGGGCCTGGTATTGCATCAGAAGTTCCCGCGAAATATGTGATCGACAAGATGTTCCAATCACAGAATTTGGGGCTTGGTTTTGCAGCTTCTACAATGATGTTGCTCAGTGTTTTGGTGGTTCTAATTCCATGGGCCTACCTTGAATTTGGAGGTAAGAAAAATGGCTAATGCGACCGCAACTACATTTGAAGGTCCAAGCGGGCCAAAACCAAAGAGAGCGTTCTCTTCAACTAACATCATTATCTACAGCACGCTCTTTGTCGTATGTATTTATTATCTATTGCCACTTTATGTAATGATCATGACATCGCTTAAAGGCATGCCAGAGATCCGTTTGGGTAATATTTTTGGCCCACCTGTTGAAGTAACTTTTGAACCATGGGTTAAAGCGTGGGCGGAAGCCTGCACAGGGATTAACTGTGATGGACTAAGCCGCGGCTTCAGTAATTCTATCTGGATCCTTGTACCATCCGTATTCTTGTCTATCGCTATTGCATCGGTAAATGGTTATGCGCTGGCAAACTGGAAGTTTAAAGGATCCGAAGTTTTCTTCACAATCTTGATCTTCGGTGCGTTCATTCCCTATCAAGTTATGATCTATCCAATCGTAATTCTGCTTCGCGAAAGTGGAGACGGAATAACCAATGTCATGCAGTTCTTTTATGAAGATGCGCCACGGTTCCGCCTTATGGGTTCACTCTCAGGGCTGGTAATTGTGCACACAATCTTCGGCATGCCAATTTTAACACTGCTTTTTAGAAACTACTTCACCTCAGTACCTGAAGATCTCTTCAAAGCAGCGCGCGTTGATGGGGCTAAGTTTTGGGGAATTTACTTCCGCATCATGCTGCCAATGTCACTGCCAATCTTTGTAGTTGCAATGATCTTGCAGGTTACAGGTATCTGGAATGACTTCCTCTTTGGTGTGATCTACACCAAACCAGAAACCTACCCAATGACAGTTCAGCTCAACAATATCGTTAATTCGGTTCAAGGTGTTAAAGAATACAACGTGAATATGGCGGCTACGCTACTCACCGGCCTTGTACCACTCATCATTTATTTCGCTTCTGGCAAGCTATTTGTTCGCGGCATCGCTGCCGGCGCTGTGAAAGGATAATAACAATGACAAACACAAACCCTTCAGTAGAGATAAAACAGCTCGATCTTAGCTTTGGTAGAGTAGAAGTTTTAAAGAACTTAAACCTTGAAATTGCGCGCGGCGAGTTTCTGGTTCTTCTTGGATCATCCGGTTGCGGCAAATCCACACTACTCAACTGTATTGCAGGCCTGTTGGATGTGACAGGAGGCCAGATCTTCATCAATGACAAAAATGTCACTTGGGCAGAACCTTCTGATCGCGGCATTGGCATGGTATTCCAATCCTATGCACTTTATCCACAAATGACTGTGGAAGGTAATATGAGCTTTGGTTTGAAAAATGCGGGCATGTCAAAAGATGAAATCAAGCGCCGTGTGAATAAAGCAGCAGCTGTTTTGCAACTTGAACCGCTACTCGCACGCAAACCATCTGCGCTATCAGGTGGCCAGCGTCAGCGCGTGGCAATCGGTCGTGCATTGGTTCGTGATGTGGATGTGTTCTTGTTCGATGAGCCGCTCTCAAACCTTGATGCAAAATTGCGAACTGATTTGCGCGTGGAGATTAAACGGCTGCACCAACAGTTACAAAATACCATGATTTATGTAACGCACGATCAGGTGGAAGCGATGACGCTTGCTGACCGGATTGCGATCATGAAAGATGGCATCATCCAACAGCTTGATGATCCAAACACAATTTATGCAAAACCACGCAACAAATATGTTGCCGACTTTATTGGTTCACCTGCGATGAACTTCTTCAAGGGAGATATTAAAGGCGGTTCGTTCTCTAGCCCAGAGGTTAAGATTGACCTTAAGGGATATGAAACAGTTGATGGTAAGATGCCAGATACGCAAGCTTGGCTTGGTATTCGTCCTGAGCACATCCTATCAGGTGACAATGCGAAAGGCTGCTCCTTCGTTGGCGAAGCAAAAATTGAAATCGTTGATCCGATGGGATCAGATACGCTGGTTTGGGCGTCGCTTGCAGGTCAGTCAATTCGAGTACGCGCAGAAGGACAATCAACGCTAAAAGTTGGTGAGACCCTGAAAATTGGCTTCAATGCCGACAAACTATCAATATTTGACACAGCTTCTGAACTAAGAGTGTAAAATGGTGTTAAAAACTTCGCTGGTTGGCTGCTGGGCTCTGAAAGACGAGACTAGCGAATATAGCTTGCCGTTCAAAATCCCAGGTGATGGTATCACAGCGCTTCAAACTGAAGGTCTGATTAGCGATCCGTATTTTGGTCGCAATGAATATGATCTTCGTTGGATTTGCGATCGTGATTGGATTGCCAAACGTTCATTTGACGTGAGTGATACAGATCTTGATCTGGTAATTTGCGAGCTTGACACAGTGTCAGAGATTAAGATCAATGGCGAAGTTGTACTTGAAACAAAAAATGCATTTAGAACATACCGAACATCGATAAAGTCGGCTTTGCATGTTGGCCAAAATGATATTGAAATTCGATTTAAAGCCGTAACTAAATATGCAAATGCTGAGCAAGATGCACAGCCCTATTTTGTGCCTGACATGAAGCAGATGTGCCCCATTCAAAATGGCAACATGGTTCGCAAACCACAATGTGATTTCGGCTGGGATTGGAACATCGCTCTCGCCCCATTTGGTCTATATGGCGATATCTATCTCGAGCCACGCAATGCAGTTCGCCTGGAAAACTTCCAACTTAAACAAACGCATAAAAATGGCGCTGTAATAGTTGATATATCTGTATCGGTAAAAAACAACACTGATAGTGATCTTGATTGCCTATTCTGCTTAGATGGCCAGGAAGTCACAGGCACTTATAATGCCGCTCGCAGCATAGCGAAAGCAACGATAAGTATTTCCAATCCTGAATTATGGTGGCCTGCAGGACAAGGAGATCAAAAGCTATATGAGGTGAGCATTTGTATTGATGGCACCAAAATTGAAAAGCGTATCGGCCTTTGTGACATCAAACTTGTCAGCGAACCCGATGACATTGGTCGTTCATTTCGCTTTGACGTGAACAATCGTGCAATTTATGCCAAAGGTGCAAACTGGATACCCGGTGACGCGTTAGCTGGAAAGATTAGAAAAGAAGATGTTCGCGAGCTGTTAGAATCTGCTGTTGACGCGAACATGAACATGATCCGTATATGGGGCGGCGGTCGTTATGAAGCGGACTGGTTCTACGACATGTGTGATGAACTTGGCTTGATGATCTGGCACGACCTCATGTTCTCCTGCAATCTATATTCGGCAACAGATTCCTTCCTTTCCGAGATCGAGACTGAAGTTAAAGAAGCTGTGCTTCGTATTGACTACCATGCCTCAATTGCATTGTGGTGTGGTGATAATGAACTACTTGGTGCGCTCACTTGGTTCGAAGAGGCGGTGAAAGATAGAGATCGTTATCTGGTTGCTTATGATCGCTTAAACCGAACCATTGAAAAGCAGGTTAAAGAAAACGCACCGCATTCAAATTGGTGGCCTTCAAGCCCTTCCCCTGGGCCTATGTCTTTTGGGGACACCTGGCATGATGATACCTCTGGCGATATGCACTTTTGGTCGGTCTGGCACGAGGGAAAAGATTTTGATCATTATCGCGATGTGTCGCCGCGTTTTTGTTCAGAGTTTGGATTTCAATCCTATCCATCGATGAACATCATCCGGCAATTTGCTGATGCTGAAGACATGAATATCGCATCCCCTGTTATGGAAAGTCACCAGAAAAATACTGGCGGCAACGCTCGCATTGCTGAGACAATGTTCCGGTATTTTCGGTTTCCCAACAGTTTTGAAAACTTCGTTTATCTCAGCCAGGTCCAACAGGGTTTAGCGATCAAAACGGCTATCACCCATTGGAGAAGCTTAAAACCTCATAACATGGGCGCACTTGTTTGGCAGCTCAATGACACATGGCCTGTGTGCAGCTGGGCAAGCTTAAATTATGGTGGCGATTGGAAACTACTTCATCATATGGAAAAGCATTTCTTTGCACCTTTGTTTGTCAGTGCTGTTCCGCTCGATAACAAGATTATTTTAAGAGCGTCAAATGACAGACCGAACACCGCAAATGCAAAGCTCATTGTAAAAGCCTTATCTATGTCTGGTGAACAACGCGAGTTGGCAAAAACCGAGTTTGAAGTGGGAATAGACCGCGCAATCGATGTTTTAGACATCCCGCTTGCTGAGCTCGGTGATGACATATTGGTTTATGAATGGACTGATGATCAGGGATATAAAATGTCTGATCATTTTGCGCCCAAACCTTATAAATCATACCAATTGCCAGATCCGAATTTAACGTTCAACGTTGATGTGAAAGATGGTGTTTACCACCTCACATTGAGCGCTGACAAACCAGCATTTTTCGTTTCATTGGAAGCTGATATTTCTGGCCGTTTTTCAGACAATGGAATTCTTATGACATCAGAAAATGATGTTGAAATCACCTTTGAACCTAAGGCTGGCGAACACGTACCAAATTTTGTTGTTCGCGACCTTAGAAACGCAACATTATAGAATATATGAAGGAAAAATCATGCCAAGCTTTTCATATCAACTTTATTCCTCCCGCAACTTTCCGCCCCTAGATATCACATTGGAAATGCTATCGAATTTGGGGTATGCAGGCGTGGAAAGTTACGGAGCCCTATTACAAGATATAGATGATCCTGTTGCAACTCGTGCTTTGCTTGACCAGAACAATCTGGTTATGAAATCAAGCCATGTAGGCCTTGATTTCATAAAAGACGATCCAAAAAGTGTAATCGCGTTTTGCAACGCGCTTGGCATTACAAATGTCTATGGGCCATATTTGCAAGCAGAGGATCGGCCAACAACATCAGCAGGTTGGGTTGAATTCGCAAAATCTTTAACCGAACTTAGCAAGCCATTGCGTGATGCAGGTCTGGGTTTTGGATGGCACAATCATGATTTTGAGTTTACTGCGCTCGAAGACGGTGGCCTTCCAATGGAAATCATGTTGGATGAAGCAGATGCACTCGAAATGGAATTTGATGTCGCATGGGCTGTTCGCGCTGATTACGATCCAATCGAGTTTATCAAAAAATACACATCGCGGATAACCGCTGCCCACGTTAAGGATATTGCACCTGAGGGTGAGTGTGTTGATGAAGATGGATGGGCAGATGTTGGCCACGGTGTGATCGACTGGCCAAGCATTTTTGGCGAACTTCAGTCCGTCGAAACAGGGCTATTTGTGATGGAACATGACAATCCAAGTGATCATCATCGCTTTGCAAAACGTTCTATTGAAAACTGTTTGAAATTCTAGATTACAGTAAGGATAAATCTCATGAAAAAACTAGGTGTAGGCATCATCGGCTGTGGCAACGTTTCTGCGCACTACATGCGATATGGTAATACGTTTAACGGAACTGAAGTCATTGCATGTGCTGATATTAATCCTGAAGCTGCAAAAGCGCGAGCAGAAGAATTTAATCTGCGCGCTGATACAATTGAAGACCTTTTAGCAGCTGATGATATTGATATTATTATCAATCTAACAATCCCGGCTGCGCATCTTGAAGTATCACAATCGATCTTAAACGCAGGCAAACATGTTTATTCAGAAAAGCCATATGTGTTGAGCACTGAAGAAGGTGACACACTTAAAAAGCTTGCAACTGAAAAAGGCCTTAGAATTGGTTCAGCACCAGATACTTTCCTAGGCGGAAGTCATCAGCATGCAAGATATCTCATTGACACAAATACAATTGGCAAAGTCACCTCTGGCACAGCCATTATCATGGGTCATGGTATGGAGCATTGGCATCCAAATCCAGATTTCTTCTACCAACCAGGCGCAGGTCCGGTTTTGGATATAGGTCCCTACTACATCTCAAATCTTGTTCAATTGCTTGGACCGGTTGAGAAGATTTCAGCCATGACATCAACGCCATCCAAAACAAGAACCATTTCAAATGGTCCACGAAATGGCGAAACAATTCCAGTAGATACACCAACAACTATTCATGCATTGTTGCAGTTTAAATCAGGCGCGATTATTACTGTGATTTGTAGTTGGGACGTGTGGAACCATGATCACAATCACATGGAGCTTTATGGTGAAGATGGAACGATGTATTTACCAGATCCAAACTTCTTTGCAGGCGATTTGAAAATCACATCAGGTAGCGAAGCCGTTGATCTGCCATCCTGGGAACACCCATTCTCAGTTCCTAACTTTAAAAATGATAATTCTGAAGGTCAAATGTTGGCAAATTATCGTGGTGCTGGCCTGTCCGATATGTCGCTTGCGATCCAAGAAGGCCGTGAACACAGGTGTTCAATGGAGTTTGCCCATCATGTGGTCGATATCATGACATCGATTTTAAAGGCAGGCGAAACAGGACAGTCGGTAAAATTAACAACAACATGCGAGCGCCCGGCAGCTCTTGATGCAACGTCAGCGCAAAACCTATTAGCGTAAAAAATAAGTAACGGAGGAAATGAAATGCCAAACACAATGAAAGGCCCAGGAATTTTTCTGGCACAGTTTTTAGGCGATGAGGCGCCATTTAATTCGTTACCGGCAATTACTAAATGGGCTGCGAGTTTAGGGTATGAGGGTGTGCAAATTCCAACTTGGGATGCACGCATCTTCGATCTTGAAAGAGCCGCAACATCAAAAGACTACTGCGATGAGGTTAAAGGCATATGCGCAGAGGCTGGCGTTGAGATCACCGAGCTCTCAACTCACCTTCAAGGCCAATTGATTGCGGTAAACCCAGCTTATGATGCTCAGTTTGACGGGTTTGCCCCCAAAGAAGTTCACGGCAATCCAAAAGCGCGCCAGCAATGGGCTGTTCAACAAATGTTGTGGGCGGCAAAAGCCTGTCAAAACCTTGGTTTAACGGGCTCGGTTTCGTTCACAGGTTCGCTTGCATTTCCTTATCTGTATCCATGGCCGCAGCGCCCTCAAGGTTTGATTGAGGAAACTTTTGCAGAACTTGGAAGACGTTGGACACCTATCCTCAATGCTTATGAGGATGCAGGTGTTGATGTGGGCTATGAAATTCACCCAGGTGAAGATGTGTTCGATGGCATAACATTTGAAATGTTCCTTGAAGCCGTTGGCAATCACAATCGTTGTATGATCAACTATGATCCATCGCACTTTTTGCTGCAGCAATTGGATTATCTCGACTTCATCGATATCTATCATGAGCGCATCAGCGCCTTTCACGTTAAAGATGCTGAGTTTAATCCATCCGGTCGCCAAGGTGTGTATTCCGGTTATCAAAGCTGGACACAGCGCGCAGGTCGCTTCCGCTCATTGGGTGATGGTCAGGTCGATTTTGCAGGCATTTTCTCACGTCTTGCAACACATAGATTTGATGGATGGCCTGTGCTCGAATGGGAATGCTGTTTAAAACACCCAGAAGTTGGTGCCGCCGAAGGTGCGCCATTTATCAAAAAACATACAATCCCGCTTACTGACAAAGCTTTTGATGACTTTGCAGATGCTGGAACAGACATGGATGCTATCCATAAAATGATAGGCATTAAATAGGTAAAATAATGGCAACTGCTGAAAATAATAACCCATTAAAATTAGGCATGGTTGGCGGTGGTGAAGGCGCATTCATTGGCGCTGTACACCGCATTGCCGCGCGCATTGATAATAGATTTTCATTAGTGGCTGGTGCTTTATCATCAAATCCTGATCGGGCATTAAGGTCAGGTTTAACGCTTGGCCTGACTGAGGGCCGAATTTATTCAGATTTTAAAGACATGGCGATGCGGGAAGCACAACGAGAAGATGGCATTGACGCAGTCTCAATTGTCACGCCAAATCATATGCATGCGCCTGTGGCAAAAGCATTTTTGGAAGCGGGCATTCATGTGATTTGCGACAAGCCGTTAACAGCGCAGCTCGATGAAGCGCTTGAGCTTGAACAAGTTGTCAAAAACAGCGGCAAACTATTTGTGCTGACGCATAATTACACCGGATACCCTATGATGCGTCAAGCACGCGAGATGGTGCAAAATGGTGATCTTGGCAATATCAGAGTTGTGCAAGCTGAATATGCTCAAGACTGGTTGACCATTCCAGCCGATGACGACAACAAACAAGCTGCATGGCGCACCGATCCAAAGATGGCTGGTGCTGGTGCAATTGGTGATATCGGTACGCATGCATATAATCTTGCATGCTTTGTATCTGGCCTCAAAGTTGAGCAACTTGCAGCCGAGCTTTCAAGTTTTGTTGGCGCACGATTGGTTGATGACAACGCGCATATTAACTTGCGTTTTAAAGGCGGCGCGCGCGGCAGCATCTGGGCCAGTCAAATAGCTCCCGGCAATGAAAACGGTTTGAAATTGCGCATTTATGGCGACAAAGGCGGGCTTGAATGGAGCCAAGAAAACCCAAATAATCTTTGGTATACGCCATTTGGCGAAGCTAAAAGACTGCTCACACGTTCAGGTGCTGGTGCATCTGATTTAGCCAACCGCGTAAGCCGTACCCCTGGCGGCCACCCGGAAGGATATCTGGAGGGCTTTGCAACGATCTATACAGAAGCTGCGGATGCGATCATTGCTTTTGAGAATGGCGGCAGTCTGCCTGATGGCCATCACATCAACTCAATTGAAGAAGGAATGGCCGGCATGAAATTCATCGACGCCTGCCAGCGCTCTTCTAAAGATGATGCCAATTGGGTTTCTCTATAATTTGTTATGATTTTTACGCTTAAGTTTTAAACTTCAGGGGAATATCCAAAACGTTTGAAACTTGCGCTCTTGCCTTGTCCGGTCACATCATATGCCACCATGCCAACAAATGCGCCGGTGAAGGAGGAATGCTCACCCACCCCACCTTCATCTGAAATCACAGATGCATCCATTTCTGGTCCGATCGGTTGCCATGCTTGCTCGCCGACCATACGCCAAAAAAACTGCTGAACCTTTCGATCAACTTCAACACGAAGTTCAATATCCCCATCAGGAATGGCCACAGGTGCTTTTAAGAGAAATTCAATCTCACCCATCGGCCAATTTCCCGGACAGGATTGAATAACCAAACAACGGCCAAGCTCTTCATCTGCAGTAACAAGAAGCGCATGATATTTCGTTTGATTGTAATATGTGGTCAGACCCGCACCATGTTGATAAATCTCAGGTAAAAAATCGGTGACTGTCGCTGCGGAATAACAATGATGTTCTTGACGCCGCGCGACCAAGGCCTGTTCAAACCAGCTTCCAATCATCTCGCGCCCAATCAGTGTCAGGCCGCTCTGCTCACTTTTAAAAATCCTGTCAGTTTCAGGTGTGCGCAACCATTGAAATTCCTGCGGCAGATCTTCACCATTGAACTCATGCTCAACAACTTGCGGCGCTTTTGGTTCAACACCAGCGAGCGGAATTTCTTCACGCGCCAATTGCGAACCATGCTCTAAATAAAGCCAGTCATCATCTTTCCACACACAGCGCTCAATGCCTGTCTCGCGACCCAAAGGACAAAATCTGCCCTCAAGAGGTCGTCCCATCAGAAATGTATGATAAAATTCACCATCCGGTGTATCGATATACTGACCGTGGCCAGTCCGCTGGATCGGATGTTCCGGCGCATCATTCGCAGAGATAATATGTTTGTCCGGATGTGTTTCATATGGGCCATTAATTTGTCTTGAACGCGCCATTGTTACAGCATGCCCGTATCCGGTCCCACCCTCTGCAACAGTTAAAAAGTAATAGCCATTTCGCTTGAATAGATGCGGACCTTCAGTCAACCCGCGATCGGTTCCAGCATAAATATCGACCACCGGACCAAACAAGCCTTTTTCTTCTGACCATTCCTGCAATAAAGTGCCGTTAAAATAATGATTAGCTTGGTTCACACCTGTGCCCTTTTGGCGGTGGTTCCATTGCATATTCATGAACCACTTACGCCCGTCATCATCATGAAACAAAGACGGATCAAAACCAGATGAATTGACGAAGATACGTTCAGACCATTCACCATCAATAGTCTCGCAGGTGACGATATAATTATGGGTATCTTTAAACCCACCCCAAAGACGTTTGACGTCTGTATAAACCAGCCAAAACTTACCATCTGCAAAACTTAAACAAGGTGCCCAAATCCCGCCGCTATCAGGGTTTCCACGCATATCCAGTTGATCAGCTCTATTTAAAGGACGCGAGACAAGCTCCCAATTGACCAAATCCTTACTATGGTGAATTTGAACTCCAGGATACCATTCAAAAGTAGAGGTTGCGATGTAATAATCATCCCCCACCCTGCAGATTGATGGATCAGGATTAAAGCCTGGTAGTATTGGATTCTTGATCATTGCATCCTCCTTTTTTTAACGATTAAAAAAATACACTAATTTGGAGGGAACACCAAGCTTTTAAGGCAAAAAGATCAAATAATAATGATTATTTGGATAAGTCTTTGATCTCCAAATATTGTGCAATCTTTTCGATTTCTTCCATCCATTCATTGACGATTGAGAGCGAGGATGGAGCAGCAGACACACCAGGCGCGATCTCATTATTGACAACGGACTTAACCGCCAGTGCAACAGTTATCGACACAAGCTGCGCCATTGCAGAACCATTTTCGTTCCCATGTGCATCAAGCGAATAGGTTTTATGATATGAGGTTCCCCCTGACGTATTTTCAGCCTTTAGTGACACACATAAAACCACGCGGTCAGGTTCATCTTCATCATATGAATGCTGTTCTAAAAGCTCGTCTGAAATCTGCTTTAGGCGCGCATCACCCTCAGCGCCAGACAATGTTTCGATCTCTTTAAACAAATGCGCCCAAGCTTTTGCCCATCCATTTAATCGTAATGTACCACGCA
>CAJQOR010000088.1 GCA_905479965.1 uncultured Rhizobiaceae group bacterium
CTTGTTTGCCATCTTCAGGGATATGTTTACCAAAACGTCGTCGAATTCGTTCAGCAGAGAGCTGTATAGGCGTCAGTGGATTTTTAATCTCATGAGCTATACGCCGAGCGACATCGGCCCATGCCGTTGATCTTTGCGCAATCACAAGATCTGTAATGTCATCAACTGTAACAACATAAGATTCATGCCCATCTGTTGTTTCCTCACGGGTGACTTTTACATCAAGCGTGTGTTCCTTGCCGCCATTAGCCATTGTTACCTGACGACGGAATTCATTACGATATTTCAATCCAGCTTCAACAAAAATCGATACAAAACCGGGGGCTACATCCTCGATCGACTGGCCAATTAAATCATCAGCGGGACGGTCTAAAATTATCGTCGCAGATTTGTTGGCAATTGTAATGATACCGTCTGCATCAACACCAATAACACCTGCGGACACGCCAGTTAACACAGCTTCAGTAAAGCGTCTGCGATCGTCAATTTGGTCTCGGGTTGTGAGCAATTCATCCCGTTGGGCACGAATGTCTGTGATCATATTGTTAAATGTCTTTGTCAGCGAACCAACATCACCATCTGAACTGTGTACCGGCACAGTTACGTTCAAATCACCTTTTGCGACTTCATCTGATGCTGCAATCAATCGACGGATCGGTCGAACCAATCTATCCGCAACAGCAATGGCCATCCAGATGGCTGATAGTAACAGGATAAGCGCAAATCCGGTGAACAACACACCAAAAGCAATCTGAAGGTTTGATCGTCCATCATCAAGCGCATTATACTCCGCTGTTGCTTCTTCCATCAGCTGTTTAGCGCGAATAACTTCGTCATCTAAACTGCGCACAACATAAAGATAAGCGTCAGGAATATTGCGCAACTTAAGAACCGCACCAACCAAATTGGTACGACCGGAAGCGATGAGCACCGGCAAACCATTGGCAGCATCATCAATCGCACCCTCTGGGATATCGGGAATCGTACCACCATCCTCAAGTTCGGTCTGCAATATTGTATTGCCATCCTGTTGCAACAGTTTTGAGCCGATCAATTCTCGCGCGACCGTTTGACGATTAAAAAACTCCAAGAACCCAGTTCTATCTAAAAAATAGAGTGATCTGGAACTGTCCAAATCTTGCGCCATGGATAGCACTTGCCCATTCAGATATCGCGCATTTTCAAGCTCATAAGCTTCCGCAACGTTAAGCGAGGAATTCACAATCGCCTTGGTACGAATGGAAAACCACCGATCCAACCCTACATCGAGCGTCAGAGATGCAATAACAGCAACCAAAATCGCAGGTGTGATAGCAACGATACTAAAAAGCGCGACTATTCGAATGTGAAGCTGCGCTGCAGCTTTACCAACCTTTCGCGCACTTAGTAATTTGACAAACTCCACGATGATCATGATCAGCAAACACGCGACCAAGATCGAATTGATTATCACAGCTCCGGTGATAACATTTTGCTCAGGCCTGATCGGTGTCAAACCAAGCAAAATAACAAATGAAATTCCCGCGCTAAAAAGCGCTACGATAACGAGTAGAAATCGTGGATTTAGAAAAAATGAGTTTTTCTCTGTCGAGGCGTCTAGATCTGCATCAATCGGCGTCAAAGTTCTCAATTAACCTCAGAATCGTTTCATTCAAACATGGTAGTTGTGTCAATGAAGCAACAATGTGGCGAAAATGCAACGCTTAAGTTCTCTGATCAATTTGGTTTTGATGAGCGATATACAGCTATTCCCAATTCTCTGATTTTTTTCCGCAAGGTATTGCGGTTTAAACCAAGCAGTTCTGCCGCTTTGATTTGATTGCCGCGCGTCGCAGTTAAAACAGCCAAAATTAATGGGTATTCCACCTCTTCCAAAACACGTTGATAAAGCCCTGCTGGCGGCAGGCCATCTCCAAAACTGGTGAAATATGTTCGCATATTTTCTTCAACGGCTTGTGCAATGGTCACTGGCCCTTGGGCTACAGATATATATTCAGGTGTTTTTTCATCACCTGATTGCAGCTCAGTTGCGATAATATCACTGGAGATAACGTCTTGGGGATAGAGCGCCATAATTCGGCGAACTAAGTTTTCTAATTCACGCACATTACCCGGCCAAGCATGGTTTTTTAACAGATTAAGCGCTTCTTTCTCAAACCGCTTGGCATCTAAACCTTCGCCAATATTCTGTTGCATGAAGTGTCGAATGAGATCTGGCACATCCTCTGCGCGATCACGCAGCGGTGGCAATCTTAAAGGCACAACATTTAACCGGTAGAACAGATCCTCACGGAATTCGCCTTTGTTAATTGAGATTTTCAGGTCTTTGTTTGTTGCAGCAACAATTCGAACATCGGTTTTTATCGGCGTTCGCCCGCCAACTGTTGTGTATTCACCCTGTTGCAAGACACGCAGCAAACGTGTTTGCGCATCCATTGGCATGTCGCCAATCTCATCGAGAAACAGTGTGCCACCTTCTGCTTGTTCAAAACGGCCCGTTGATTTGTTATGCGCACCCGTAAAGGCACCTTTTTCATGCCCA
>CAJQOR010000089.1 GCA_905479965.1 uncultured Rhizobiaceae group bacterium
CTGTCTTCTTCTGCTAGTGTTTTATTCGAACCAGATGCAGGAGCGATATCAGCATGCCCATCATCATCTTTCTTACGTTGTAAGAAGCGTAAAGATGAAGGTGCTTTTGCCTTACCTAAAATGTGATTTGGTTCGGGTGCATCAACTAGTGGGGCAGAGGCAATAGCTCGCGCGCCTTGCATGACCATTCCATCTCCTTCTTCAGCTTCTTTTGCTGCCAGAATTGCTTCGGCAGCAGCCGTATCACCGGCACCAATGGCAATCACATATCGATTACCATTTTGTTTTAAGAGCTTTTGAACACCCTTAATTGTATATCCCTGATCATAAAGAAGATGGCGAATACCTTGAAGTAACACAAAATCATCTGGCCGGTAATATCTTCGCCCACCAGCCCGTTTCATAGGCTTAATCTGTGAAAACCGTGTTTCCCAAAAACGCAACACATGTTGCGGCAAGCTCAACTCTCCTGCTACTTCCGAAATGGTCCGAAAGGCATCTGGTGACTTATCCACTCAAACTCTCCCAAGCGATGGAACGTTAGAGCACGCGATTATCTTCGCTTTAATTGCCCCAACAAGGTTGTACCCCCAAGCATCAATTCACTCAAACTCGCTTCCTTGTTTGGTAACGCAGCAAATAGGAAGTTTACGCAAATAACTGGACGCACACTAGCTAAAGGCTACACCTACGTCTATAGATTAAATGTTGTATATACAGGCTAGCTTTTACGTTTTTGGTGAGATTTTAAAACGCGCTGTTTCAACACATTGGATGCTTTAAAAGAAACAACTTTTCTTGGGGTGATTGGCACCTCTTCACCTGTCTTAGGATTACGTCCGATACGTTCTGTTTTATCGCGCGCCTGAAACGTCGCAAATGACGACATTTTAACTGTTTCGCCGCGAACAATGGAATCGCAAATCTCATCAATGATCATTTCAACCAGATCAGATGATTCTGTCCGGGATAATCCAACACGCCGAAAAACCGCCTCTGCTAGATCCGCTCTTGTTACTGTTTTGCCACTCATCTGTGCCACCCGTTCTGATAAAAACACATCCCTCACGCTAAATTTAAGATAATTTATCCTGTAACGTCAAGCATTTGTCGGAATTAGTTTAGTAATGAAATAATTATGCTACATTCTTGCTGTTTTTAGAAGAATATATCATTCACACTTTAAAACACCATAACTTAGTGTTCGATTTTACCATCTGAGTAAAACCGCACCCCAAGTGAAACCACCACCCATAGCCTCTAATAAAATTGTTTGGCCTTCTTCGATTTTACCTGATTCTGCAGTCTGGGATAAAGCGATCGGGATGGATGCAGCAGAGGTATTACCGGTCTGATCCACATTGATCACCACTTTGGATGGATCGATATTTAATTTCTTAGCCGACGCATCAATTATACGCTTATTGGCCTGATGTGGGATAAACCAATCAATGCTGTCAGCGTCCATTTGCGTTGCGGCAAATGCATCTTCGATCACATCTGTGATCATACCGACGGCGTGTTTAAACACTTCCTTGCCCTGCATGCGTAAATGACCAACTGTTTGCGTGGATGATGGGCCACCGTCGACATATAATTTATCTTTGTGGGAGCCATCCGAACGAAGATGGGCTGATAAAATACCGCGATCGGAGGTAAGCCCCCGCCCCTCTTGCGCTTCAAGCACAACGGCTCCGGCACCATCACCGAACAAAACACATGTGGTTCTGTCTTCCCAGTCGATCAGTCTCGACATCGTTTCAGCACCAATGACCAAAATTCGTTTGGCTTGACCACTTCGCAAATACATATCCGCAGTTGTAAGCGCAAAAATGAAACCAGAACAAACGGCTTGTAAGTCAAACGCTGCACCATGCTTCATACCAAGGCGACTTTGAATATTTACCGCCGTTGATGGAAAGGTATTATCAGGCGTTGTGGTGGCAACAATGATCATATCCAGATCATCGGCAGTTACGCCTGCACGCTCCAAAGCTTTACGCCCCGCAGCTTCGCCCAAGCTAGCGCTGGTTTCACCCTCGCCGGCAATATGGCGTTGTTTGATGCCAGTTCTTTGAACGATCCACGCATCATTTGTATCAACTGTTTTTTCCAGCTCCTGATTGGTTACAACACGCTTTGGAAAAGCGTGACCGAATCCTGTGATAACTGAACGAATCATGAAGCTGTTGGCCCCTCATTTGTATCTATTTCAGCCTCGATGGAAGCTGCGCCCGGACCACGGGTATAGTATTGGTCCAAATCATTTTCAATCTTATTTTGCAAGCCATTTCGCGCCATATCAAAACCCATCTCAACAGCTGCAGCAAAACCTTGCGCACTGGCACCGCCATGGCTTTTAACAACCACACCATTGAGCCCCAAAAATACGCCGCCATTGACGCGGCTTGGATCCATTTTTTGTCTTAAGCGCGCAAAGGCTTGGCGTGCAAATAAATATCCGATCTTGGCCATAAAAGTGGTCGACATCGCAGCGCGTAAATATTCACCAATTTGTCGGGCTGTACCTTCTGCAGTTTTCAACGCAATATTTCCGGCAAAACCTTCGGTAACAACCACATCTACTGTCCCCTTGCCCAAATCATCGCCTTCAACAAAACCAGAATATTCAAGTCCAGAAAATTCGGACTCTTTTAATAAGTGGCCCGCTTCTTTAACTTCTTCCTGCCCTTTAATTTCTTCGACACCGATGTTTAACAAACCAACTGTCGGTTTTTCAACACCAAACAAAGCGCGCGCCATTGCCGCGCCCATAAGAGCAAAATCGAGCAGTTGTTGAGCATCTGCATCCAAAGTCGCACCAACATCTAACACGATGCTTTCACCGCGAATGGTTGGCCAGATCGCAGCAATTGCTGGCCGCTCAATATTGGCCATCGTACGTAGGCAAAATTTTGACATCGCCATCAATGCACCAGTATTGCCGGCAGAGATACATACATCGGCCTGGCCAAGTTTCACAGCTTCAATCGCCTGCCACATAGTTGATCGTTTGCGACCTTTGCGCAGCGCTTGGCTTGGCTTGTCGGACATTGTGACTGCAAGCTCACAATTGTGGAATTCTGAAACAGCTTTAACGGCTGGATACTCATCCAAAACTGATAGGCATTCCTCTTCCAAACCAAACATTTGGTACTTAATCGAAGGATGGCGCTCCAATGCAATCGCCGCGCCAGCTACAATCACAGAAGGGCCATGATCACCGCCCATCAAATCAATTGAGATTGTGGTCAACTCGCAATCCTTTGCATTTGCCAATCCTTAAAAATTACGCCGAAAATAACCATTTTTGCGGCCTGTACAACTTTATTCTTGCCGAAAATGAATATAATTCAGCTCAATTCGTCTTTTATTGATGCAAGCGCTGCAAATGGTGACGGCGCCTTGTCATCTTCCATGTCAGATGCTTGAAATTTTTCAGCAACGTGCGCTTCAGGGTCTCTTGGATAAGGGTCAATCACCAGCGCTGCATATTCTGCAACCACTTCGCCAATATCAATTGTATTGGCAGTAAATGTGTCAGGGATATCAGGGCCGTCGACATCGATGATAATCTCGCCATTTTGAATATCATCACGGCGTGCGAGCTTAGATGTTTCAGGGACAAAGTGGGCGGTAAACTCATCATCGATCAATGTAGAGATAGGTTGAAGCGACGCAACACACATTTGTTTTAATTCACCGCGAAAAGCACCTGAAACGCGGATCCCATCTCGTTTCCATCGACTTAAGCGAACATCAGCTTTTAATGCGTCAACACCTACGATATTCCATAATTTGGCAAGACCTTCGCGTTCTTTTTCGTCAGCTACAATCGTGATTGTGACAGCATTTGAGGCGACATGTCCTACTTTGATCGGAAATGAAAATGGTACATTTTCATTAAATTCTTTTGTCCGCTCTGCCATAATTCTAATCCGTTTTCTAAACTCTTATGATCTTTAGGTTACCCTTAGCCATCTCTTCGATGTTACAATCGGCTAGCGTTTTATCTGTTGCTATTAAATAACGGCCTAATTCTGACATATCAGGGGCCTCTTCAATGTTTTCTGGAAACAGATTACGGATTAAAGCAGTATTGAGTTCTTTGACATCATCTTTTTCGACCGCTTTACCGTAGGAATCCGCGCGCCCATAAAACATACCCGCAAGCTTTTTCATGCGTTTTGGAACACCTGCATCACCGATACCAAGCTCACGGATAGAATGATCGATATCTTCAAAAAATGCATCGACTATATCCTGAGCCAAACCTTCAACGGCGTCGCCTTTATCCTTTGCCGCACGGAGATAAAGCATCATAAAAACGGATAACATCTCAAATCGACCCAACACCGTATCAGGAACGTTCATATCACTATAAAATGTCAGTTGGCGGGCAGCAGCAGTCAGCTCTTCATATTGCTGTTTGATGATAGCGCTATTTGATCTTTTTTTGCGAAACAGATTGAGGATCATTTATATACCTTAAATACCGAATTTGGCTCACTAATATTAACTATTTAATACTTATAAGATAGCCGCAGAGCCTAAGAGTGGATACATAGTAATTAATTGCTGTGATTGCCATAAAATAATCACTAATTGTACATACAAGCTTAGAAATCTTGCATAACCTTGCAAGCTGGTTTACCAAAAGCCCAAGATATTTATTACGTCTGAGTGCTTTTGCCTGAAGGAGGCAGTGTTGTTGTTGAACAGAGTTATCGGTCAAGCGGATCCAAAACGCTATTTTTTCCGCCCGCGATCTATTGTTGCTGGACTTACAATGTTGGCAGCAGCAACAGCTCTTAGTGCATGCAACACATCTCAAGTGCTCAATCAGGGTTATATAGTTGACCAAACTGCTTTGGAAGCAACGCCCGTTGGCTCAAGTCGTGAACAGGTGCTTTTATCTTTGGGTACACCGTCGACAACACAAGTAATCGATTCCACAGAAGTGTTTTATTATATTTCACAGCAACGCAAACGTGGGCTAGCATTCCAGAAAACAAAACTTGTAGGCCAGTCTGTCCTTGCTGTTTATCTTGATGATGAAGGCACTGTATCACGTCTTGCGAACTACACCCTTCAGGACGGTAAAGTCTTTGACATGATTTCACGCACGACACCAACAGGCGGCAGAGAACGCGGTTTCCTCGCCGGTGTGCTTGGTGGATTTACGGGCGGATCTTCAGCAACACCTAGTTTCTAATTTCATATCTTTTTATACAAACAACCCCGCTGATATTTCTATCAACGGGGTTGTTTATTTTTGATTTGTACTCGTGGCTTAGTGTGCCAACACAGCCAATAATAGCAAAGCCATGATGTTGGTGATTTTAATCGCCGGGTTCACCGCAGGACCAGCTGTATCCTTATAGGGATCGCCCACTGTGTCTCCGGTTACAGATGCCTTATGCGCTTCGCCACCTTTTTCGTGTTTAACGCCATCTTTGTCGACAAAACCGTCTTCAAACGATTTTTTCGCGTTATCCCAAGCGCCACCGCCCGATGTCATAGAGATCGCAACGAACAAGCCATTGACGATCACACCAAGTAGTGAAGCACCAAGTGCTGCAAATGCAGATGCTTTTGAACCTGAAATAATCAGCACACTAAAATACACAAACAATGGTGCCAGCACTGGGAGCAAGGATGGAATGATCATTTCTTTGATCGCAGCACGCGTGAGCATATCAACAGCACGACCATAATCTGGCTTTTCAGTGCCTTCCATGATTCCAGGTTTTTCTTTGAACTGCGCACGAACCTCTTCCACGACAGCACTACCGGCACGACCAACAGCTGTCATTGCAATACCACTGAACAGATATGGGATAAGACCACCAAAGATCAAACCAGCCACAACATATGGATTGGATAGATCAAAAGAGATTTCTCCGACATCTGCGAAATACGGGTATTGCTCTGCATTAGCTGCAAAATATGCCAGATCGTTTGAGTAAGCGGCAAATAACACAAGCGCACCAAGACCAGCGGAACCAATTGCATAGCCTTTTGTTACAGCTTTTGTCGTGTTACCCACAGCATCAAGTGCATCAGTTGCTTGACGAACTTCAGGTGGTAAACCAGACATTTCAGCGATACCGCCTGCATTATCTGTTACCGGACCAAATGCATCCAATGCCACAATCATGCCAGCAATACCAAGCATTGCAGTCACAGCGATACCTGTTCCGAACAAACCACCAAATTGGTAAGTTGCGATGATACCACCCACGATCACAATCGCTGGAAGTGCAGTTGATTCAAGTGAAACAGCTAGTCCTTGGATAACATTTGTACCGTGACCAGTTACCGATGCTTGTGAAATTGAATTCACAGGGCGCTTGTCAGTAGCAGTATAATACTCAGTGATCACAACGATTAAGCCTGTTACAATCAAGCCCAAGATACCACAGATAAACAGGTTCGTTCCGGTAATAGATTTACCAGCAACAACACCAATTTCACCCCAGCCAATTGTGAGCGAAGTTGCAGCACCAAGCGTGATAATAGACAAAATTCCCGTTACGATAAGGCCCTTGTAAAGCGCGCCCATGATGGAACCATTTTGGCCAAGCTTTACAAAGAAAGTACCAATGATTGATGTGATGATTGAACCACCGCAAATCGCAAGTGGATAAAGCATAACACTGTCTAAGATGTCGGAACCGGCAAAGAAGATAGCTGCCAAAACCATTGTTGCAACAACTGTAACCGCATAGGTTTCAAACAAATCAGCTGCCATACCGGCACAATCACCTACGTTATCACCCACATTATCAGCAATCGTTGCTGGGTTACGTGGATCATCTTCAGGGATGCCCGCTTCAACTTTACCGACAAGATCACCACCAACGTCAGCACCTTTGGTAAAGATACCACCGCCAAGACGGGCAAAGATTGAAATTAAGGATGCACCGAACCCAAGAGCCACTAAAGCATCAATCACTTCGCGAGAAGCTGTACCAAGACCCATTGGTCCGATTAGGATGTAGTAGTAAACTGCAACGCCAAGAAGCGCCAAACCGGCTACCAACATGCCTGTGATCGCACCAGATTTAAATGCAATATCCAGACCTGCAGAGATACTATTAGCTGATGCTTGCGCTGTTCGAACGTTTGCGCGAACGGAAACGTGCATGCCAATAAAGCCTGCGACACCGGATAATACTGCACCAATTAAAAAACCAAACGCGGCTGTTGCAGATAACAAGAACCAAACCAACACAAACACCACAGCTCCCACAATTGCGATTGTTGTATATTGGCGATTTAGATAAGCAGATGCGCCTTCACGGATATAACCTGCGATTTCTTGCATGCGCTCATTGCCTTGGTCAGCAGCAAGAACGGATTTCGTTGCCCAGACCGCATATACGATCGACAAAATGCCGCATAATATTACTATTAACAATATTCCCATTTTTGGAAATTCCTCCTCCGATTATAGGCTCAAAAAGAGCCCAGCCTTTTCAAACAGATGACGTTTGCCTCCTCCGCAAAGTGCCAACTATGCCGGCAGTGAATGACAGCGCGATGAAAAGGTCAAGTTGAATCATCAAAAATTGAGAAAGAATCACCAAATATAGACCAGCAACCACAACAATTAGTGGCAAGCAAACCGTGATCTATTTAAAATGCGTGAGCATCGATACGGCGTTGTTTTGCGGAATGAACAAGTAAAACAATTAGGGCAAGTCCGCAGACTGGCCACAAAATGCCAGTTAAGACTTGCCAACCCCAATAATTTAGCACCTGCCCTGCGGCCAAAGACGATAAGGCTACAAGTGAGAACAATAGCCCATCATGGAAACCTTGAACCTTGTTTTTCTCAGATTGGCGGTAGCTGACAGACACCATAGATGTTGCGCCAATAAAGCCAAAGTTCCAACCAATACCTAACAGCACAAGCGCAAGCCAGAAGTTCCAAAGTTCAATACCCATAAATCCGATAAATGCACAAATAATCATGATCACAAGACCAGTAGCAGTGACGCGATCTGCACCATACCGACTAATAAGTTTTCCTGTAAAAAAGCTCGGACCATACATCGCCAAGACGTGCCATTGGATACCCAAGGTTGATTGATCCGGGCTGAACCCGCAGATCATCATCGCAATTGGCGTGCCCGTCATCATAAATGTCATCATGGCAAAAGAAACAACGCCACACATCATCGCAACCATAAATCTTGGTTGGGTGATGATCTCTTTTAAAGGACGTTCACCTTGATCTTCACCTGTTGGGACTTGCTGATTATCCTCAGATGGGATGCGCAAAAAGCCCAAGATAAATATGCCAATCAGAAGAACAGGTATAATGCCTAAAAAGCTTCCTGCAAATGGGATCGGATCGAAAAAACCTCCCATTTGAATAGCAATTTGTGGCCCAATGACAGCAGCGAAAATACCGCCCATTGCCACCCAGGAAATCGCTTGGGGCTTAAATGATTTTGGCGCACC
>CAJQOR010000090.1 GCA_905479965.1 uncultured Rhizobiaceae group bacterium
TGTATCTAAAGGTGCGGTTAAGCAATTAACCCGTGTCATGGCTGTTTCGCTAGCTCCTTACGGAATTCGCGTAAATGGTATTGGACCAGGTTCGATTAAAACAGAGATGCTGGCGACTGTCCTTTCAGATAAAGCTGCAGAGAATAGAATTTTAGAACGCACACCGATGGGCCGAATAGGTGATCCATCTGAAATCGCTTCGGTTGCCGCTTTTCTAGCGTCTAAAGATGCAAGCTATGTAACAGGCGAAATTATCTACACGGATGGTGGGCGCATGCCACTTGGTTATTCCATGCAAATGGATGACGATAGCTAAACCATCTGGAAAAGAAAAAGGCTGGCATTCATGATGAAGGCCAGCCTTAAATGTTTCACGTGAATCGTAATGTTAGCTGATTAGCTGTTTTCTTCACTGTCTTTTTCTGCGTCATCATTTTCATCATCGCTTTTAAGTGCTGACAAGCTGGCAAAGACCGAATCAGCATCGTATTCTTTGTCCATATCATTTTCGTCAGGTTCTGCAGGTGTGTTCAAGTCACCAGCAAATGTCTGCGTCTGTTCTGCAGGCATAAGCGTTTCACCCTGTGCTACAGGTTCTGCCGCCGGACGATTTTTCGCAGCTTTTTCAACTTCCATGTCCAGATCGATCTGAGAACACAGACCAAGAGATACTGGATCCATTGGTGTCAGGTTTGCTGAATTCCAGTGCGTACGGTCGCGAATTTGAGTGATTGTGTTTTTAGTTGTTCCAGCCAGGCGGGAGATTTGCGCGTCTTTAAGTTCTGGGTGATTGCGCACTAGCCATAAAATGGCATTTGGGCGATCCTGACGTTTCGAAAGCGGGGTGTAACGTGGACCCTTGCGCTTTTTCTCAGGCAGATGAACTTTAGATGTTGAGAGCACCAATTTATGTGTTGGTGTTTCTTCACCTTTTTTAATTTCTTCGCGCGTTAGTTGACCCGTTGAAATTGGATCTAGACCTTTAATACCTTGTGAAGCTTCGCCATCAGCTATCGCTTTAACTTCGAGCGGATGAAGCCTACAAAAAAGGGCAATCTGATCAAATGTTAGCGCCGTGTTATCAACCAACCAAATTGCTGTTGCTTTCGGCATGAGTAGCTGCTGTGCCATAGACGAATCCTTTTCTTAAGCGTCGCGCCGGTTACGCGAGCCGTGGGGTAGTTTACCACAATTTCCGGAGAATTGCCTGAGCTTATAGCTAGATTTTTAACAAAATGCAATTGGCGGGAAATAAAGAAAAATCTGCCTTAGTTTTCGCAACTATTGTAACCAGCCAATTGGAGGATGGATCGTTGGTCGTTTTAAAAATCAATCGCGCGGCCGTCAATTTCCCAATCACCAAATCGAGATGGATCAGCACCACCGCGACCACCAAATTCTCTGGCGGTTTTTTCTCCATTTGCGTCTGCTAATTTGCGGCGTTCTTCTGCCTCAGCCAAGGCGCGTTTTGCAACATCTGAAAGTTCTTTCTTCACAACAACTGCATCCTCTTGGGATGATTTTTTATCATTTTGGTTATCGTGATTTTGCTTCTCAGTGCTCATGGATATGGCCTTTCATAATCCGCAATGGTTTCATATATGTTGAAACTGACGTCATTTACTACCATCTTTACGTATATATATCATCGTGTAGATCTATCAATGGAGTAAAACTAAGATGAATATGGTCAAAACAGCAATGCTGATCGCCTTTATGACGGCACTTTTTATGGGTGTTGGATTTATGATTGGTGGTACGGGCGGTATGATGATCGCATTGGTGATTGCGGCGTGTATGAACCTGTTTTCTTATTGGAAGTCAGATAAAATGGTGCTCTCCATGCATCGGGCTAAAGAAGTAAGTCGCGAAAATGCACCAGAATATTATGGCCTTGTTGAACAATTGGCTGATCGCGCAGGCTTGCCGATGCCAAAGGTCTATATCATTGACAACCCGCAACCGAACGCATTTGCCACGGGCCGTAATCCAGAAAATTCTGCGGTTGCAGCAACAACGGGGCTTTTAAATGCGTTAACTCAAGAGGAAGTCGCAGGGGTCATGGCCCATGAGCTCGCCCATATTCAAAATCGCGATACCTTGACGATGACCATTACAGCGACATTGGCGGGTGCTATTTCCATGCTCGGCAATTTTGCCATGTTCTTTGGTGGAAACCGTAACAATCCACTTGGGTTTATTGGTGTATTGGCAGCAATGATTGTGGCACCGTTTGCAGCAATGATTGTGCAGATGGCTATCAGTCGAACACGTGAATATTCAGCTGACCGTCGAGGCGCGGAAATTTGTGATAACCCTATGTGGTTGGCATCAGCACTTGAAAAAATTGCTGCGGCAAGTGGCCGAACCGTTAATGAAGATGCAGAGAGACATCCAGCAACAGCGCATATGTTCATCATAAACCCGCTCAATGGTCAGCGTGCTGATAATTTGTTCTCAACGCACCCTGCAACGGAAAACAGAATAAAAGCGCTTCGTCAGATGGAAGAAGAGTTTTCAAGCCAATATGATGCGTATGAAGATGAGAAATTTGACAAAACTGATCGAGACGCGCATATGCGCTCTACAACAACGCCATCTACAGCGACACCTTGGGAACACCAACGTGGGCAGTATGAAAATAAGCGCCCTGAAGATGAGGTAAAACCTAATCAAGCGCCTAAATCAACTGACCTACCGGGACCTTGGGGCCGAAAGGGCGCTAAAAAATAAGGTTCGTATTCTTTGACTGATCACCAACGTCATTATGACAAGCCGGGGCTTTCCTCGCGTCAGGCTGCAAGTAAGTTATTATCAGCTATCATTGATAAAAAAACATCAATGGATGGTTTGTTGGATTTAAAGGGGGGAAACCCAGCATATCTTGATCAGTCCGATCAGGATCGGTTGCTGGTTAAAGCCATTTTGCTCAGCACCTTGCGTAATTATCAGATTATCGAAAAATTCCTTGATCATTTGTTGGAAAAGCCATTGCCTTCAGGTGCGGTGTCGCTACGCCATATCTTGCGAATTGGTGCTGCGCAGATTTTATATCTGGATGTGCCGGATCATTCGGCGGTGGATTTGGCTGTTGAACAAGCCAATATCGACCCACGTAACAGACGATTTGCCAATCTGGTTAATGCTATTTTGCGTCGTATGGTACGTGAGAAAGATAATATGTTGCCAAAGCTTGGTGAGAAGACCGCCATGTTGCCCGATTGGTATGCCAAAAAATTATCTAAGTCTTATGGCTTTAATAGAGCCCGCGGTATGATGCAGCTCATGTCAAAGCCTGCACCTATTGATATTACTGTGAAATCAGATGCGGATGCATGGGCGGAAAAACTTGGTGGGACGAAACTCACTGATTGGTCCATTCGTCTGGAAAAGCTTGAAGGGCCGATCCAG
>CAJQOR010000091.1 GCA_905479965.1 uncultured Rhizobiaceae group bacterium
CTTCTGAAAGACCTGGAACAACACGGATATGCAATTCGGGATATGTTTCGATGAGCATCTTGATTGAACGCGGGATAAGTTCGCGGATCACCGATGGCACAGCACCAATAATCAGTTCACCATGCAGCTGGGCTGTGCCCACAATATCATCCAGCATGGTGTCATAGGCCGCAACCACTTCACGCGCTTTTGGGATAAAGGCTTTTCCCAGCGCATTGAGCTGAGGTGACTTTTGTGAACGATCAAATAGGTCCACTTGCAACTGGTCTTCTAGACGCTTCATCTGCTGGCCTACGGCTGCATGAGAAACATATACTTTTTCAGCTGCGGCACTGAAACTGCCATGATCTGCAATTGCGATCAGAGTCTTTAAAAGTGAAATGGACAGATCAAGACCTCAATAATTGAGTGTGGAACTTAGATATCCAGCTTAACTTGATCGGCGACTTCTTTCAAACGACTTTCTGTTTGATCACCGATTACCAAATATTGCCCATCGCCTTTGGACCATGAAAAAATATCAAAACCATTGATCGTACTCGACTTGGTTTCATCCGATCCCATCATTGCGCCTGAGCTGTTTTGGAAGCAAATTGCAACAACTGAGCCCGTCGGATCTTTATACATCAACTGCGCAACAGGTTTGCCTTTAACAACCAGTAACCGCGCACCTTGGAATTCAAACCCGGTATCTGAGATATCGGGAATTGAAAAAGGTAATCCGGTTGTATTGCTTAACCAGCCAACAATGTGATCGGACTCATCCGCACCCACTTCGACCAAATGACGTTTTTGCTGTGCATAAATACCATGATAATCTGCAACATGGTGCAACCAGCCAGTGGTTTGCGCCACAGTTATTTCCGGTTGATTAGCCTCATTAAATACAAATCCACCAATGCCGCCTGCAATTAACAACGCAATACCAGCTGCCATCGAGCGGAAACTAAAATTATTGTTAGCTGCAACAGGTATAGGTTTTACGCGCGGTTCAAGCTCAGCTGTTTCAATCATACTAATTAAATCGCCAGACGTATCACCATCAAGAAAGTCGTCAAACTCAGACAATGCGTGATCATTGGCGAAAGCCAATTTCTCAAATTCTTCAGCTACTTTTGGATCTGTTTCAATTAGGTGGCGAATTTCTTCAAGCTGATCTACAGGCAATTCCTGATCAAGATATGCGCTTAATTTTAAGGATAAATCACTCATATTGTTTCTTCCCTTGGTGCAAGGGTTTCGCTGATTATTTTCCGCGCACGATGAATACGGCTCATCACAGTGCCGACAGGAATATCCATAGCTTGGGCCGCTTCCCTATAAGTGAAGCCTTCTTTGGCCACGAGCAATAGAGTTTGGGATAACTCACTTGGTAATTTCATGACTAGGCTGCCAATCTGGTTTGCAAATAAGGTCTCATCTGCATCACTGTTATCACTCAAATCATGTGCATCTTCAATTTGCATCTGCCCAGCTCCTTGTCGTACCTTTCGTTTCCTCTGTTCACTAATCCAGGTGTTTCTCATAACCGTAAATGCCCAGCGATCCAGCGGTTGGCTAGA
Source organism: uncultured Rhizobiaceae group bacterium (assembly GCA_905479965.1). The sequence continues at coordinate 1,563 of CAJQOR010000091.1, forward strand.
ATCAAATTTGTCCCATTTAGCAAGAGCCTGCGTGCAGGTTTCTTGCAGCAGGTCATCTGCATCCGTTGGTGACCGCGTTAGCGTCAAGGCATATCGTTTTAGCCTCGGCAACAGCGCAATCATTCCGGCTTTAAATTCGTGTGGTGCTACCAAAATAATTCACTACCAGCTTTGTTTTTCCCAGCATTGTCTTTCCCCGCCAAATTTCGAATAATTCCCTGTCTCAAAACCTGTCTTCACGTCTACTACGTCTTAGCTTTAAGGAATATTCACAGAAAGTTGAAAATAAAAAATACCATTTTCGTGAATAATATCCAAACCCAATGCGTAATCATTTCGTAACCACCAACAGAACACAAGAAATTTTATGACAAAAACCGAAAAGGAACATGACATGATGAAAGTAATGACGATCGCACTTGCGCTTACAATTCCAGCCTCTTTTGCCCTTGCAGCAGGCTCAAGCAGTGATGAGCCGCCGAAGAAAACAAAGACGTCGATGGAATGTAAAGACGGCCAGGTTTGGGATAAGAAAATGAAAAAGTGCCTGGATGCAGAAAGTTCACTGCTCACAGATGATGCGCGTTACCAAGCAGCACGTGAACTTGCATATGCTGGTCAATACCAGAATGCACAGGTCGTTTTGGCATCTATGTCTGATCAATCAGACACGCGTGTTTTAACGTATTACGGTTTCACGCACCGCAAGGCGGGGAATGTTGATCTTGGCATGGCTTACTATCAAAAAGCGCTTGTTGCTGATCCAAATAATCTTCTCGCACGTTCATATATGGGCCAAGGTTTGGTTTCTCAAGGCGATAAAGATGCCGCACGTTTGCAGCTTGTTGAGATCAATGCGCGTGGCGGTAAAGGCACATGGCCTGAAGTTGCACTTGCAAATGCGATTGAAAGTGGCAAAGGCTATAGCTATTAAGCAAACTTATTTTAAAAACAAAAGGCGGCTCGCATTGGGCCGCTTTTTTATATGCGGGTAAAAATCTGCACTTTTTTATCAACAATCAAGTCGGCAACCGCAGTATCAAAAACCTTAAAATGTGGCGCGGCGAGATGATCTTTAAATGCAGCTTCGTTATTATAAAGCTCGTATAAAAACACTGTTGATTTATCATTCTCATCAACGCACACATCAAATTGCTGACATTCAGGTTCCCGATCAAAAGAAGCTTTTGCATTTTCCAGCATTAACGGCATGAATTGATCTATATTTTCGCTTCTAATTTTGAACGTTACGCACACGACATACATATTAAATATTCCAACTTTTTAGATTGATAGCTCGATTTTACGACCCGTTTCTGCAGATTGGTATGTTGCTGCAGTCGCCTTTATGACGGCAAGATAGTCCTTGGCTTCGTTTTCAAACTCGCCCTTGCCCATAGCTGCTAAAAGCACGTGTTTGTTCAACGCTTTCACACAGCCGCCGCCAAATGCATTGATATTAACCTCAAGCGTAATCGGTATATTTTGAGATGCGATAGAGCCAAAAGGCCTGAAGGTTATGTCTCCCATTCCATCGAGATCAATTGTACCTTTTTCGCCCTCAATTTGCATAAAACCCATCGTGCGGCGCAGATTATCAGTTGGATGATCGGATAATCTATTGCCGTCAAGTATCGATTGACTTCCGTTTTTATGGTTCATGATTACTAATCCGCAATCTTCTCCGGCAATGACAGGATTTAATTTACGTATGTCGGCATAAACATTATTAATCTCGCCTGAGATCCAGCGAAAAAGATCAATGAAATGAACACCCGTTTCATGAATTAAAAGCCGTGGCATTTTTTGAAATGCCGGTTGACGAGAAAGATAAGCATCTGGCCCGCGACCATCACCTGGTCGCAAGTAAAATCTTGTCTGATAGATGTCACCTAAGCCACCGTTATCGATAAAGGCTTTGATCGTGCGATACCACGGCTGAAAACGGAAATTTTCGTGAATGAAAATTCGGCAATCCTGTTCTTTCGCAAATGCAATCGCTTCTTCTGCTTCTTCAACACTCTGACAAAAAGGCTTCTGGCAGATGATGATTTTATCTTTTGCCGCAAGTTTTTTGATGAGCTCAAAATGCGATGGTGGAGGTGTGACGATATCGATAATATGCGGATCGGCTGCAATGATTTCAGCGAGGTCATTCGAAACTTTAACATTGTATTTTTCACTTGCCCAAGCGCGACGTTCATCATTTACATCTGAAGCGGCGATAAGATTTGAACCCTCCAATTCCATCCAGGCATCTAAGTGAAATTCTGAGAAATATCCAAGGCCAATAACGGCGACCTTTATCGCATTGCTCATTTTATCGCACCGATTTGAGAAATTACTTCTTGCGTCATGGCTTTGGTGCCCATATCCCCGCCAAATTCAAACGGGCGTAGCAAATTCTTTGCAAAGCCATTGTCCACTGCTTGGTCGATGAAT
>CAJQOR010000092.1 GCA_905479965.1 uncultured Rhizobiaceae group bacterium
GCGCTTGAGCCAAGCCATGCTTTGGCGGAAGTTATGAAACGCGCGCCGAAAATGAGTAAAGACAAAATTATCGTCATGAACCTTGTGGTCGTGGTGACAAAGACGTCTTTACTGTGGGCAAACATTTGGGTGTGGAGCTATAAAATGACAGCACGTATGGATAAACGATTTGCGGAATTAAAAGCGCAAAACCGACCTGCACTTGTGACCTATTTTATGGGCGGTGATCCCGATTACGATAGCTCTGTGGGTATTATGAAAGCTCTTGCTCAATCAGGCGCGGATGTTATCGAACTTGGCATGCCATTTTCTGATCCCATGGCAGATGGTCCAGCCATTCAGATGGCAGCGCGTCGATCACTAAAAGGCGGTCAGACATTACAAAAGACTTTGGATATCGCCAAGGAGTTTCGCAAAGAAGATCAAGATACTCCTATCGTTTTGATGGGATATTATAATCCTATCTACATCTATGGCGTTGATCGGTTTTTAGATGCAGCAATTGAAGCTGGAATTGATGGTTTGATTGTTGTCGATCTACCGCCTGAAATGGATGACGAATTGTGTATTCCTTCACTTGAAAAAGGCATCAATTTCATTCGCCTAGCCACACCGACAACTGATAATAAACGTTTGCCAAAAGTGCTTAATAATACATCTGGCTTTGTCTATTATGTCTCAATGAACGGTATTACTGGATCAGCCCTTACGGAAACAGCAAATGTTTCTGAAGCAGTGAAACGCATTAAATCGCATACTGAATTACCTATTTGCGTTGGATTTGGTGTTAAAACCGCTGAACAAGCCCAAGCCATTGGCGCGGATGCAGATGGTGTGGTTGTTGGTTCTGCAATTGTCAGCCAAATTGCCAATTCCCTAGATGAAAACGGAGCTGCGACCGCAGATACGGTTTCAAATGTTTCAACGCTCATCAAAGAGCTTGCGCAAGGTGTAGCAAACGCACGTATTGAAAAAGTCTCGTAGGACCACCATTTAAACGAGACGAAATTGGAGAATTTAGCGTGAATTGGATTACAAACTACGTCCGACCAAAAATCAGCTCGATGTTGGGTCGTCGTGATGTACCTGAAAACCTATGGATCAAATGTCCAACGACAGGCGAGATGGTTTTCCATACGGATCTTGAAGAGAACCATTTTGTTGTTCCTGGATCTGAATACCATATGAAAATGAAGGCCAAAGAGCGTTTGGCCCACTTGTTTGATGATGGTTATGAACAATTAGCCGGCGTAACAGTTGTTCAAGATCCGCTTAAATTCAGAGATTCAAAAAAATATACCGACCGTTTACGCGATTATCGTGCACGCACAGATCTTGAAGACACGATTGTCTCAGGGCTTGGTCACGTGGATGGCGTTAAGCTGGTTGCCTGTGTGCACGATTTTAACTTCATGGGTGGTTCTTTGGGTATTGCGGCAGGCGAAGCAATTATCAAAGCCTTTGAACGCGCAATTTCCGAAAAATGTCCATTGGTGATGTTCCCAGCCTCTGGTGGCGCGCGTATGCAAGAGGGAATTTTATCTCTCATGCAGCTTCCGCGCACAACGGTTGCAGTTGATATGCTTAAAGAAGCAGGATTGCCTTATATAGTCGTTTTAACAAACCCAACTACGGGCGGTGTATCCGCGTCTTATGCGATGCTTGGTGATATTCATATCGCGGAACCCGGCGCTGAGATTGGATTTGCCGGCAAACGCGTGATTGAACAGACCATTCGCGAAAAACTACCGGAAGGTTTTCAAACAGCTGAGTATTTGGTTGAACATGGCATGGTCGATATGGTTGTCCATCGTCATGAATTACCAAAAACACTTGCGCGCATTCTTCGCATGTTGGCAAAAGAACCCGCAAAGCAGGAAGAGCTTCTTGCGATTGCTGATGATAGCGCAGCCAATGCTGAAGTTGCTGTGAGCGAAGATATCGTTTCGGAAAACGATCAGATTGCCGAGCAGGTTACTGAAGTTACGGGTGAAGACGCCAAGGCATAAAATATGAATGATCATAGTCTTATGACAGCTGATCAATGGATTGATCAGCTCATGTCTTTGCACCCCAAAGGGTATGATTTATCTTTAGATCGTATAACGCAGCTTTTAGACAAACTTGATAACCCTCAAGACAAACTGCCACCTGTTTTGCATGTAGCGGGCACGAATGGGAAAGGCTCGTTCACAGCCTTTGCCCGCGCACTTTTAGAAGCACAAGGTTATAAAGTTCACGTTCATACATCCCCGCATCTCGTCTCGTGGCATGAACGCTTCAGACTAGCGCATGAAGATGGCGGTCAGCTCGTTGAAGACCATGTGCTAGCAAATGCAATTGCGCGCGTGGCCGCTGCGAATGACGGTGCCGCAATCACAGTGTTTGAAATCCTGTCTGTCGTTATGTTTTTATTGTTCTCAGAACATGCAGCAGATGTGGCAATCATCGAGGTTGGTCTAGGCGGCAGATTTGACGCAACCAATGTGATCACCTCACCTGCTGCAAGCATTGTTATGCCCGTGTCGCTTGATCATCAAATGTTACTTGGCGATACCGCAGCCAAAATCGCATTTGAAAAAGCTGGCATTATCAAAAATGACTGCCCAACAATTATCAGCGCGCAGCCCTTTGATGAAGCTTTAGATGTTATCATCACCCAGGCTGAAAAAAACCGCAGCGCGTATTCTGTCTTCGGTCAGGATTTTACCGGATTTGAAGAACATGGCCGCTTTGTCTATCAAGATGAAAATGGGCTACTGGATCTGCCAAAGCCACAACTTATTGGCCAGCACCAATTTGCCAATGCAGCTACAGCAATACGAGCGGTGAAAGATGCAGGATTTACCATAACGCAAAACTCAGCTGAACAGGCTATGAGAAGCGTATATTGGCCAGGACGTATGCAACTTTTACC
>CAJQOR010000093.1 GCA_905479965.1 uncultured Rhizobiaceae group bacterium
ATCGGTGACTGGGAAGCGAATACATTGGCCCATAGCTGTTGTTAGAAGAACATCATCGAACTCGCTACAAGTTTCAACGTTCAAAATCTCATCATCATCATCCAGCTTCATCGCAATCTTACCGTTGCGATTTACCTGAACGAAATCAGACAATTTATTACGTCTTACAGTACCTGCAGTGGTTGCAAACATCACGTCAAGCTGTGTCCAACTTTCCTCATCTTCAGGAAGCGGCATAATTGATGTAATGCGCTCGCCCTGCTCAAGTGGCAGCATATTAATCAGCGCTTTACCGCGAGATTGAGGGCTACCAACTGGCAAACGCCATACTTTTTCTTTGTAGACAATGCCGCGAGATGAGAAGAACAACATTGGCGTATGCGTATTCGCAACGAACAAACGTGTTACAAAATCCTCATCTTTAGTCGACATACCCGAACGACCCTTACCACCACGACGCTGCGCACGATAGGCTGCAAGCGGCACGCGTTTGATATAACCACTGTGCGAGACAGTCACGACCATATCTTCACGGGCGATCAGATCTTCACCGTCCATATCTAGACCACCTTCCATGATCTCAGTTCGGCGCGGAACACCAAACTCATCACGGATTGAGATCATTTCATCACGAACAATACTCTGAATACGAACACGAGAGCTCAAGATCTCAAGGTAATCCTTGATCTCAGCACCAATTGTATTCAACTCATCGCCAATTTCATCGCGGCCAAGAGCTGTTAATCGCGCCAAGCGCAATTCTAAAATCGCACGGGCTTGTTCTTCTGAAAGATTATAAGTGCCATCCTCATTGATACGGTGACGCGGGTCATCGATGAGAAGGATCAGCGATTCCACTTCTTTGGCCGGCCAACGACGTTCCATCAATTGAGCACGGGCAGTAGCAGGGTCAGGCGCTTTACGAATGAGCGCAATAATTTCGTCGATATTCGCGACTGAAATGGCCAAACCAACCAAAACATGCGCCCGATCACGAACTTTGCGCAGTAAAAACTTGGTACGGCGAGAAATGACGTCTTCACGGAAGGACACAAATGCCCTTAGCAAATCCATTATATTCAATAATTCAGGCTTACCACCGTTCAGTGCAACCATATTCACGCCAAAAGACGTTTGAAGCTGCGTGTAACGGAACAATTGGTTGAGCACCACTTCTGGCACAGCATCACGCTTAAGCTCAATAACAACGCGATAACCTTGACGATCAGACTCATCGCGTAAATCAGATATGCCATCAACGCGTTTTTCACGCACCAATTCGGCCATCTTCTCAATCATCGACGCTTTATTTACCTGATAAGGCACTTCCGTCACGATAATTGCATTGCGATCGTTTCGGATTGTTTCAAAGTGCGTCTTACCACGCATCATAACTGACCCGCGACCGGTTTCAAAAGCGCTTTTTATGCCAGCACGCCCAAGTATATGCCCACCTGTGGGGAAATCTGGTCCCGGTATAATCTCCATAAGTTCCGGCAATTCAATTGCTGGGTTTTCCATCACGGCAATACAGCCATTGATCACTTCAACGAGATTGTGCGGCGGAATATTTGTCGCCATACCAACTGCGATACCGCCTGCACCATTAACCAAAAGATTTGGAAAGCGCGCTGGAATTACAACAGGTTCACGACCTGAATTATCGTATGTCTCTTGATAATCGACAGTATCTTTGTCGATATCTTCAAGAAGATCATGTGCAAGCTTTGCCAAGCGCGATTCGGTATAACGCATCGCAGCTGGCGGGTCACCATCGATCGAACCAAAGTTACCCTGCCCATCAACAAGCATGGCACTCATTGACCAATCCTGCGCCATGCGAACCATGGCATCATAGATGGATTGGTCGCCGTGAGGGTGATATTTACCCATCACGTCACCGACAATACGCGATGATTTCACATATTTACGGTTCCAATGGTAGTTGCCTTCATGCATGGCATAAAGGATACGTCTGTGAACAGGTTTCAACCCATCACGGACATCGGGAAGTGCACGACTCACAATCACGCTCATTGCGTAATCGAGATAAGAGCGCTGCATCTCTTCTACGATTGAAATTGGCTCAATACCCGGTGTCGGGTTGCTATCGTCTGGTGTGTTTTGGTCAGTCAAATTTGTAACAGATCATTTTGGTTGGAATCACTTCCCTTTTATAGCCTAAATGACCCATTCTTGCTAATTTCTGTTGCATTTTCTTAGGGGATAAGCACATAAAGAATGCATTATTTTTCATAACACTCATAAAACTGATTAAAAACGCTGTTTTTTGTTGGTTTTGAATAACTTAAAAGGTACGGCGCTGTGTCCTTTGAAATACTAATTAGTGCATTTACAACAATGATCGTGATGTACGATCCTCCAGGCATGGCTGCGATATTCTTGGGCCTTACGTCAAATATGAATAGAACAGAACGTTTTCAGGTCGCAATTCGCGCCTGTATCATAGCGTTTGCCATATTAACGGTGTTTACCATCGTCGGCATGGGTATTCTTAATCTGCTTGGTATTAGCTTGGGTGCCTTTAGAATAGCGGGTGGCTTGCTATTGTTCTGGATCTCCTTTGAGATGTTGTTTGAAAAACGCCAGGAACGCCACGAAAAGAGCGCTGAAACTGCAATTACAAAAGATCACATCGCCAATGTTGCTATTTTCCCAATGGCGATCCCCCTAATCGCTGGACCAGGTGCAATTTCTGCCGTTATTTTGCTTGCAGGCTCGTTTGACGGCGCGGCAATGACATCAGCCCTCATCGGCGTTGTACTGCTCGCCACAATCGTTTTATTTGGATCTTTAGTGCTGGCTGATCGATTGGATCAGTTTTTGGGTGCAACAGGCCGCATGATCCTAACAAGGCTTTTGGGCTTGATCCTCGCCGCTTTGTCAGTGCAATTCGTCATTGATGGAATAAATTCAATCTGGAGCCTGGGCTAAAACTTCACCCTCTAACGGTTTAGCGCGGCAGCTCTACCATCATCTGCGCGCCACCATACTCATGAACACTGTCATGAGCCCGAATGATCACATGTGATAGATTACTAGGGATTTTATCAGTTGTTAGTGAGCGTGTGAACGGCTGCTCATTATCATGAGGGTGATGCAAGATACGCGTATCGATCACATCACCATTGGGCGCCACAACATCCCATTTATTCGCATAATGGTCCCATCCCGCATCTGCATGCAACACGGTGACATCAAAACGAAAAGCCCCCGAAGATGTTTGTTTAACAGCAACACCAGTCACATCCGCCTCATCTGCAAAACTCGCAGAGGAGAAAAACACCGACATTGCAACAACAAGCGCAAAGCGCATATCACACCTCCAAAGGCCGCTAGTCAATTTTGATCAAAACGGAATATCATCATCCATATCATTGGAGAAGTTTCCGCCACTTTGACCGCCCTGGCCGCCAATATTGCCGCCACCTTGGTTGTTACCACCAAAGTTGCCGCCGCCTTGATTATTTCCACCAAAGCTACCGCCACCGCCATAATTGTCGCCGCCTTGATTATCACCACGGCCATCGAGCATTGTCAGCGTTGAATTAAAGCCCTGCAACACAACTTCTGTTGAATACTTATCCTGACCGTTCTGATCTTGCCATTTGCGTGTCTGCAACGCACCCTCAAGATAGACTTTTGAACCTTTTTTCAGATAACTCTCTGCAACACGGCAAAGCCCTTCTGAGAAGATCACAACACGGTGCCATTCGGTCTTGTCACGACGCTCGCCGGTGTTTTTATCACGCCAGCTTTCTGATGTTGCGATTGACAAGTTAACGATCGGGCGGCCATCTTGCGTCCGCTTCACATCTGGATCAGCACCTAAATTGCCAACCAAAATAACCTTATTAACGCTACCCGCCATTTCTTTACCCTTCTAATGATACGTAATTGCTGCACATCAATATCGTAGACTGATGGCGCCGTCTCACATTATTGTTCAATACCCAAGACAATCCACACAAATTATGCTGCTAGCCACACAAATTATGTCGCAAGCGTTCATCATAATCAATTTTGATGGACAAACAAAATAAATCTAGTTTGTTCTATATTTGTTCTATATAAAGACAAAACTTTCGTCAAGCGAATCAAATCTTGATTCAAATGTTGATGAATACAATCCAATGCTCGACAGATACGTAAATAGGTATAAAACAGAACATTATTTTCAATTGGTACAATTTTTGGATTTCCCATGAGTGAATTAAAGACGATTTCAGTACGCGGAGCGCGTGAACACAATTTAAAAGGTGTGGATGTCGATCTACCTCGAAACAAACTAATCGTCATGACCGGTCTTTCAGGCTCGGGTAAATCCTCGCTGGCATTTGATACAATCTATGCCGAAGGACAGCGTCGTTACGTTGAAAGCTTGTCAGCCTATGCGCGCCAATTCCTAGAAATGATGCAAAAGCCGGATGTCGACCAGATTGATGGCCTGTCACCTGCAATTTCAATTGAGCAAAAAACAACGAGC
>CAJQOR010000094.1 GCA_905479965.1 uncultured Rhizobiaceae group bacterium
GCGCGTTGCTTTTTCAATTTCTATCACCATTTCAACGCGGTTGCGAACCCGCAGATCATTGGTTGAATATGCGGGGTTGAGCGTAAGTTCTGGCGCATTTAAAGCATCCGCTAGCAATAAGAATAATTGATCATTGCCAGCTGCGATGACAAAGCGCTCATCAGCTGCCTGAAAGGTTTCAAAGGGAGCCAGAGACGGATGGCAATCACCAGTACATGTTGGTACCTTACCTTCAACATCATATCGTGCAAGTGCGGTTTCCATAAGTGCTGCCTGACAGTCTAGCATGCCAATATCTACGCGATCGCCTTGCGCATTTTTGGTCCGTTTATAAAGTGCTGATACGATGCCGATAACGCCAAATAAAGCTGCGCCAAGGTCGCCGAAACTGGTGCCAACACGAGCGGGACGTTCGCCGGGCCAACCGGTTAAACTCATGACGCCACCCATGGCTTGCACAACCATGTCATAGCCTGGCAATTCGGACATCGGTCCAGAATGCCCAAACCCTGAAATAGATGTATAAATGATATGCGGATGGGTTTTGGCCAACCGTTCTGGACCATAGCCCAATCGTTCCATCACACCAGGGCGGAAATTTTCCACCACGACATCTGACTTATCAAGCAACTTTTCCAACAAATCGCGATCACGCGGGGATTTGATGTCGAGTACAATGCTCTCTTTACCGCGATTAAAGCACATGAAATATGCGCTTTCAGCATCAATGAAAGGTGGGAATGCTCGGGTGTCATCGCCCGTACCAAACTTTTCGATCTTGATGACCCGTGCGCCAAGATCTGCTAACACCATGGTGCAATAAGGACCTGCTAGAACGCGCGAGAAATCAAGAACAGTTATGCCCGATAATGGGCCACCTTCTAATTTATCAGTGTCAGAACTTGTCATAAAAAATGCCCTTCGTTTCGTTTCTCGACGGTCTTTTTAAATAAGCGTGGGGTGCGTTAAATAAATTAGACCGATCGTCTATTGTATGATCAAAAAAAATCATCGCTTATATCCTACAAAAAAACCTTTGGCGAATTGACGGAGTGGTTTTTCTGACTGCTCAAGCTTGGCGCGTAATACAGCGCCTTCCCAGCCGATCCAGAAATATTCTGCTGCTGCATCACAATCTATGTCGGGCTTAATCTCACCGACTTGAACAGCCTCCTTTAAACATGCAGCTGTTCGAACTTGCCAATCATGAAAGACCTCGACCAAAAGACGACGAAAAGCTGGCGGGAGTGCGCCCATTTCCTGACCCAAATTGCCAACCAAACAGCCCCGCGCAAAATTAAAACGTTGCATGCCTATAATGGCATCTTCGACGAAATCATCCATGCGTTGGAGCGGTGAGTGCGTTTTGTTGAGCAATATGCGATCTAGCTTGGTGGAAAAATAAAGTGCATATCGCTCAATGAGTTCTGCACCGAAAGCTTCTTTGTTTTTAAAGTAGTGGTAAAATGACCCCTTTGGTACGTCGACACGACGCAAGATTTCATCGATGCCTGTCGCAGAGAAACCTTTTTCAGTGAGGGCAGCCACACCGGCATTTAGCAGGTCTTCTCTCGTTTGGCTGAAACCAGAGATTTCTTTGGGCGGCCGACCGCGAGATCGTTTTTTAGTGTTTTGTTGCAAATACAGGTCCTAACTTTATTGCATGCATTAATTAGACCGATCGTCTATTTAATGTCAATGCATTTATCACAAGGATTGATCAAATCAGAAAGTCTTGTTCTCGGCAGGCATAGCAGCATCGTGGTCATTTATGAATTTGAATAGGCCGCTGAGAACAATTAAAATAGCTGCTAAGTAGAATTAAGAGAATGGAATTAATGTCCGCTTTTGCTACAATTTAGCCCAACGGATACGAACATAACTCGCCCGCTTTCTATCCATTAATGCACCACCTGGCCTAAGCAGAGATTGTCGCTCTTGAAAACTTAGAATAGTTTTAAATCGCTTTATTCGATTTGTGAGCATCAAACCCCAAAAAGTCATTCCGGTATTTCTCCAATTAAAACCAAATGTGAGTTACCTAATGAACACGAGCGGTTTCCGCTCGTAATTATCAGAATGCGCGATTTCCGCTCATATGTATTTCTGTTAAAGTGCACTTGGGAGGAAGTTGTATTGAAGTTTTGGCCAGCTCCGGCGCGGTTGAACTTGGCACGTCGCTATTTGTGGGGTGCACTTGTTGCTGCGCTTATTCCGCTCGCGATCATCGCGGGACTATATGATCGTTATAGTGTGAACCTTCTCAATAATTTAATTGAGAACCGTGTGGAGACAAACCTTGAGGCAACGGCTGCCAAAATGAGCAACTTCATGGCGGTGCAGATCAATCGTCTTGAGAACATTGTCGATCTTCCTGATACCTCAGATTTCTTTATAGCAAACAGTGAAAAGCAAGTCTCGGCGCTTCTGAGCGATATCTTGAGCTTGGAGACCGAAAGCCAAGACATCTATGCTGTTGAACTGGCAGATACGAATGGCAATATCCTGCACACAGTTCCAAAACAGCGCTCGCGTGAAAGACCTGCGGATTTTAACACACTGCCATTTGTTCAGCATGGCGGTTCTGAGGTGCTTGGACCAGTTCTTCCCGATAATGGTCGCCCGGGTTGGTTTTTAATCACTATGCCGGTTTTATCTAACCAGGAAAAAATAGGGTCTGTGTCTCTTAGAATGAGGCTGGCCTCGCTTACCGAGCAATCCTCGGCATTGGTTGAACCCAGCGTTTACGAACCGCAGATTGTTGTTTTTGACCGCGTAAGATTAACCCCTGTGGGCACGACGGCCGCATCGCGTGAAACGATTGCGTTCTCGCGACAGTTTTTCCCCGGATGGCGCATTCATCTGGTTAAAGGTCGGAACATTTATCAAGAGCCCAAAACTTATATCAGATATTTATTACTGGTCGCGGCGGTTTTATCAGCAATTGGGCTTATCTATGTGTTCTATAAAATGTCAGAACGGTTATCACGATATTTACAGCCACTCAGCGAAGGTGCACGAGCTATCGCAAATGGTGATTTTTCTGTTCCAGTCTCGGAGGAGGCTCCAGGTGAACTCGGTATTTTGGCACGCTCTTATAATCAGATGCGCGAGCAGCTGGGTAAGTTGATTGAATCCAGAATTGATATTGAGCGCCGCGCGGCCCTTGGCAATATGGCCGCTGGTATCGCCCATGAAGTACGAAATCCGCTTACAACCATATCCACCACAGTGCATGGTCTTAAACAGGGTGAAGATGATGTGGAACGAAAAGAGATGTTTGAAGTGATTTCCTCAGAAATCGCTCGTGTTGATACAACGATTGGGGAATTTTTAAATTATGCAAGACCAAGTAAACCTGACAAGGGTGTGGTTGTTGTTAAAGACGTTTTGAGAACCATCAAAACGCTGATTGGAACAACGGCCCACGAGAAAGGTATTATTGTTAATTTGTCGGGTGAATCAAATCTAAGCATATCGATGGATCAGGCCCATTGCAGACAAATACTGCTTAATCTTGCTTTAAACGCGATAGATGCCATGCCTGATGGTGGCCATTTAACGATGCGAGCTTACAGGGATAATGGCAATGCGATCTTGCTGATTGCTGATGATGGGATTGGCATGGATAGCCAAACCCTTGCACGGATTATGCGGCCATTCTTTACCACACGATCAAATGGATCTGGACTTGGGCTTTCAGTGACGAAGCAACTGGTAGAAGCCAATGATGGAAGCTTAAATATAGAGAGTGAATTGGGCGTTGGAACAACTGCGACGATCTCTTTTCCATATACACGGAAAGTTCGGAGCAGCGTATCATGAGTGAGATAATCGTTTTAATCATCGATGATGAAATTAAACTCACCCAATCGCTTGCCTTTACTTTAAAACAAGCAGGGATGGAGTGCATTCAAGCTCATAATGGTACAGATGGATGCAATATTGCCCAGCGAGATAAGCCTGATATTATCCTGCTTGATATCCGAATGCCGGGTTTGGGAGGGCTTGAGGCTTTAGAACGTCTCAACGCGGAGACGCCAGAAATTCCTGTATTGATGATGTCAGCTTTTGACGATACCAAAGATGCAGTTGAAGCTATTAAAATGGGCGCAGTAGATTATCTGTCAAAACCATTTGATGTTGATGAGCTTATCCATCTCATTCAGGAGACGAGCAGCAGACGACAGCTTGAATCTGAGGTTAGATATCTGCGGGATCGTTACACGCATGATTCAGCCTTTATTGGAAACTCTCCACTCATTAAGGCCATGCGGGATCAGATCGAACGAATAGCCAATAGCCAAGTCAGTACGTTGCTTTTGTCTGGTGAGACGGGTGTGGGCAAAGCAGTTGTCGCAAAGCAACTTCATATTAAAGGGAGCGGGGAGGACACACCGTTTGTTGAGATTAATTGCGCTGCATTGCCTGAGACACAAATTGAAGCTGAGCTTTTCGGTGCAGAAAAAGGGTCTTTACCTGGGTTAGTCTCGCGTCGTCGAGGGCTTGTGGAAATTGCAAATGGTGGGACACTTTTTTTAGATGAGATAAGTGAAATGCCGCTCACCGTTCAAGCCAAGCTTTTACGTTTTATCGAAACAAGAAGTTATCGCCCAGTTGGGATTGCCCGCGAACATAAATCTGATGTGCGTGTGATCGCCGCAACGAATAAATCACTCGAGCAAGCTGTTGAGAATGAAACCTTTCGCCAAGATCTTTTCTTCCGCTTGAACGTTATACCCATGGATATTCCACCCTTACGTGAACGCGACAAGGACATTGAAATTCTATCTGACTATTTTGCAATGCAGTTTGCTGAAGAAACGGCCAGTTCTCCGATTGGTATTAGCAAGGCAGCGTTGGCATATTTTACCAGTTACCCTTGGCCTGGAAACGTTCGCGAACTGAAAAATCTCATCGAGCGTTTGACAATATTGCATGCGGGGCAAATCATAGGGACGGATCAACTTCCTCCCGAAATCAAAAACATACAACCGCGTGGACCGGTTTCAATCGAAGAATCTATGCATAGTGTTGAACGTACAATGATACAGGATGCACTATTAAAATCGGGAGGGAAAAAAGGTGTGACCGCTGAACGCCTTGGGATTTCACGACATGCGTTGAAGAGGAAAATGCAGAAATTGGACCTGCCATGAGGTATGTAATTTCACTCTGTACAACATCAATTTTTCTATTGATGTTTTTGATGAATGCCCATGCCCAAACTGAATTGGTCAAGGTTGGATGTCTCTTTCCATTAACAGGCCCAGGTGGCTTGTATGGTCGGGACAGCGCCATTGCAGTTCAAATGGCGCGCGAACACATTCAAACAGATGCGTTAAAATTTGAGGTTAAGATCGAGGATACTAGATCTAAGGTATTGCGCTCAGTGCAAATTGCCCAGTCCTTTATCGAAGACGATGATGTGGATTTTTTATGCGGTGTTGTAAGTTCAAGCATAGCCCGCGCCGTCTCTGCAAAAGCGTTTGAGCATGAAGTATTTTTCGTCGGAACCGATCATGCGTCGCCGTCTTTGGTAACAAGTGATCTTCATCCTTTTTACTTCAGGGTAAATAATGGCACCCGACAATCCATGCTTGCTGGGGCGAAGTACATCGCACAAAACCATACGCAGTTAGATGAACCTGTAAAAATTTCATTTATCGGACCAGATTATGATTATGGATATCAGGCCTGGGATGATCTGCGAGCGTTTTTAACCGATTTGAACGTTGATTACCAAGTTGTCGGAGAATATTGGCCAAAGCTATTTGAAACTGACTACACCTTATACATACAACAAATTATGGCCTCACAAGCAGATATTGTTATCAGTGGTCATTGGGGGCTTGATCTGGTGACATTTGTCAAACAGGCGCGGCAGTTCAAGTTGTTTGCGGCAACGCAATTCATGAATTTCGATGCAGGTGGAAATTACGAGGTTTTTGCTGAGCTGGGAAATGACATGCCCTTAGGCCTTATTCTTTCATCGCGCCATCATGTTAATTGGCCACCAACTGAGCGAAATAAATCATTTGTCGATACGTTTTACGAACGTGCGGGAAGATATCCAAGCTATGCCGCGCAAGGTGCTTATTCTGGAATTTTAGCAATCGCTGAGGCGGTGAAAAATGCCGGTGGTGCGGATGATAAAAGTAAAATTAGAGAGGCTTTGGAAACGCTCGAACTTGCGCTTCCAGAAGACCCTGAAGGGTTTAAATCAAAAATGGATCCTTCGACCCACCAACTGATGCAAGTACAAGCTATCGGGAAAACGGTTTTTAACAATAGCTATCCGCCAGCAACGGTACAATTGGGCGAGTGGTCAGTTTATGAACCGCCCGGCGCATTGCCTATTGTTGTCGGCAAAAACCTTTTAAAGTAATTAGATCGTGACATCACTTGTCTTCAAGCTAGTTTTAAGAAATTTCTATTTTGAGCGCTTACCGCTCGTATTATGATCGATATGAGCGTAAGTCGCTCATTTATATCTCTCGCTGAAATTGAAGCTCCCGATTTCCCCCGCTCTAATGACTTTGCGCTTTGAGGAAAGTGCGAGGGAGGATTTCGCAAATACGTATGAACAAGCATCATTGACCTTCATGTCAGTGCAAGTTCGCGGACGCGATTTTCTACCCCTTTTTTAAAGGGTACGAAATTGGAGGATACTCATGACGAATTCTCGTCTCAGTGCGCATTTTGATGCGCTATTAAAACATTCAACATCACTCATCGCTGCAGTTGCAATTGGCGTTTTGACAACAGCTACAAGTGTTTCGATAGCAAATGCAGAAGATAAATCGGTAAAGGTCGGATTTGTAACGTTCTTGTCCGGTGGTGCCGCGGGTCCATTTGGCGTCCCAGCGCGCAATGCTGCGGAGCTTATGATCCAGTCTATTAATTCCGGTTCGGTTCCAGCACCTTACAATAGTGCAGGGGTTGGCGGCGCGATGATCGACCCGATTTTTGTGGATGAAAATTCAAAGCAGAAAAATGCTGACTATCTCAAGCTTGTTGAAAAAGATGGTGTTGATATGGTCGTTGGTTATATCTCCTCAGGCAGCTGTAAGGCGATTGCACCAGAGGCAGAAAAAGCAAAGAAATTAACAATTCTGTTTGATTGTGGAACACCTCAAATTTTTGAGGAAATTGTCACAGACCCTAAATATACGTTCCGGACAGGGGGGCACGCAACAATGGATAATGTTGCT
>CAJQOR010000095.1 GCA_905479965.1 uncultured Rhizobiaceae group bacterium
TCTGTTTCAAACACATCAAAACCAGCGCCAGCTACGTGTCCGGATTTCAAAGCTTCTGCAAGATCAGCTTCGACAACCAGACCACCACGTGCGCAGTTTACAATGCGAACGCCTTTTTTCATCTTTGAAATCGCTTCTGCATTGATAATGCCGCGCGTTTTATCCGTCATCGGAACGTGCAATGTGATGAAGTCAGAACGTGATAACAATTCATCCAGTTCAACTTTTTCAACACCCAATTTCTCTGCACGCTCAGGAGACAAGAACGGATCAAAAGCGATCACACGCATGTTAAGTCCGATACCGCGTGATGCAGCGATAGAACCGATATTACCACAACCAATAACACCAAGTGTTTTGCCGGTAATTTCTACACCCATAAATTTGGATTTTTCCCACTTACCAGCTTGTGTTGATGCATCTGCTGCAGGCAATTGGCGCGCAACTGCAAAGATCATCGCAATAGCATGCTCAGCCGTTGTGATTGAGTTACCAAACGGTGTGTTCATGACGATGATACCACGGCGGGACGCCGCTGGGATATCCACGTTATCAACACCAATATCAGCACGGCCAATCACTTTAAGATTGCTTGCAGCTGCAATAAGTTTTTCCGTTGCTTTTGTCGCTGAACGGATTGCCAATCCATCATATTGATCAATGATTTCAAGTAGTTTTTCTTTGTCTTTGCCAAGGTCCGGCATAAAATCAACTTCCAATCCACGATCGCGGAAAATTTGGACAGCTGTTTCAGATAGTTTATCAGATACGAGTACACGAGGTGCCATTTCAGGCCTCCATTTATAAAAACATGAGAGGAAGCGGCGCTTGTTTGGCGCCACAAAATTAAATCAATTAAGCTAATGAAGCTTTTTGCTGGTTAAATGCCCAATCAAGCCAAGGCATCAACGCCTGCAGATCAGAAGTTTCAACAGTAGCACCAGCCCAAATCCGCAAACCCGAAGGCGCATCGCGATAGGCGCCGATGTCATAAGCGACACCTTCACTATCAAGCAGCGATACCATACCTTTAGCAAATGCAGCTTGTGCGTCTTCGTCCAATGCCGCAACATCGCTATCGGTGATTGTTAAACAAACCGACGTATTAGAACGCGTTGCTGGGTCTTTGGCCAAATTACCAATCCAAGCCGTTTGATCACAAAAATCGTGAATAACCTGCGCATTGGCATTAGCACGCGCAACCAGCGCATCAAGTCCACCAAGTGATTTTGCCCAATTCAATGCATCAAGATAGTCCTCAACGCAGAGCATAGAAGGTGTATTGATCGTCGCACCAGTGAAGATACCTTCGATCAGTTTTCCGCCTTTGGTCATACGGAAAATTTTAGGCAACGGCCATGCAGGCGTATAGCTTTCAAGACGTTCTACCGCGCGAGGAGATAGGATAATAACGCCATGACCGCCTTCGCCGCCAAGTACTTTTTGCCAAGAGAACGTGACAACGTCCAACTTTGAAAATTCAAGTTCTTGCGCAAACGCTGCTGATGTCGCATCGCAAATTGTTAGACCTTGACGATCATCAGGAATGAAGTCACCATTTGGTACGCGAACGCCAGAAGTCGTCCCATTCCATGTGAAGACCACATCATTGTCGAAATCGATCGAATTAAGATCAGGCAACTCACCGTATGGAGCCGTTATTGTGCGCGCATTATCAAGTTTCAGTTGTTTTACAACATCTGTCACCCAGCCAGCACCAAAGCTTTCCCATGCCACCATATCAACACCACGTGCGCCGAGCATAGACCACATGGCCATTTCGACAGCACCCGTATCAGATGCAGGTACAATACCAATACGATAATCGTCTGGAACGTTTAAAACCTCTCGGGTGAGGTCAATTGCTTGTTTAAGTTTTGATTTACCAACTTTCGCGCGATGCGAACGACCCAATGGCGCGTCATTAAGTGATTGTGGGGTCCAACCCGGTCGTTTGGCACAAGGTCCAGACGAAAAACGGGCATTGTCCGGACGAAGGCCCGGTTTATTCAGTTCAGTCATATCTCTATCCTTCCAGATAGTAGCCCTTCGTTGGGGAAGGGTGTCCCACTGACCGAACTATGATGGGCGGCAAAAAATGTCAAGAGTGACGTTGACAATTCACCCCAATATTTTTTCCTATATTTTTTCAAACATAAAAAAAGGCGAGCAATGCCCGCCTGATTTGATGACGAAAGCTATAGCTCTTACCAAGTTGATAAACGCATACCCAATCGCACTTCATGACGTTCAAATCCACCATCGCTGCTTTGCGAACCTGACGCCCCCAAGGCTGTGGCATCAGCGCTATATCCATAGATATCACCTGCTTCTACATTTGAATATTTATAACCAAGATCAACTTTGATCTGATCATTCAAATCGTAGCTAACACCTGCCATCAAAGCCCATGTTTTGCGCCAATCTGAATTGCCACTATGCGAAGAGACAACATCTGTTGTCGCACCACAAGCACCGCCACCATCAACACACGCACCTGTTGATGTGATCTCGCCGTATTTTACTTTTGTAAAACCAACACCAGCGCCAACATAGGGCGTGAAACCTGCGATAGTTCCAAGATCTGCGTAACCATTTACCATGGCCATGTAATTGTCATATTGGCCACTTGAGCTGATCGAACATGTCGTGCTTGCAGGAGACGTGCTAGCACATTGATCAAGTCCCGTCCCGTTGACCGCAAAACCGCCCTTTACTAAGTCCAGTGTTACATCGCCACGGAACATATCGGTGAACTGGTAACCAATACCGCCACCAATTGAAAAATCGTCTTCAAAACTGCTCGTTGTCAATGTCCCTGCACGATAGTTATTGGCAACTGAAAATGTATTAAAGGAAGGTGCATCATTTTCTTGTTTGGCTGTATAGCCAATATCACCACGAAGATACCACCCATTCCCAACTTCAACCGGCTTAATCGTTGGAGCATTCATTGGCGAAATAATTCTATCAAGATCAGCCGCAATAGCAGATGTTGTTGCAACGGTTGAAACACCAATGCAGAAGATGCCAATAAGAGAAGAACATTTTAATAGTTTACGCATGGGCGATTCTTTCTGGTCATGACCCAAAGGTCCAATTATTAAATTTCGACCACTATCGCGCAAACAGGTTAAACCTGAGTTAACTATGTTCCTTTTCTTTTTGTTATCTATGTTTGTTAGGAGAGCTCCAAACAAAAAAACGCCGGAAAATCCGGCGTTTAATCATCAAATATTCAAAAATCTATTTATAGACAGGTGGCAATGTTGGCGGCTCATATGGCGGGATATGCGTATCGCATCCGCCAAATGTGTATCTCAAGCCTGCACGACCTTCATGTGAATGAAGCGTTTTATGGAAGCCTGGACCACCACCTGTAGAATATTCAAACATTCTACCGCTAGCAATTGCGCGATAACGATATCCAACGTCTGCAGCAAGTGCACAATTGATTTCAACGGAAGCACCGGCCATAAGCGCACCAGTTGCACGCCAACCAGATGCGCCTTCGTGGATCACAGTATCATCACAGTTTGTCGTAGTAATTGTTGAGCAAGACGTATTGCTCAGATTTTTCCAATTCATATATGTCGCACCGATACCTGCACCCACATAACCTGTCACACGACCGTAAGTGAAGACATCAACATATGCATTGGCCAAAAGGCTCCATGCTGAATATGATGAGTAATCAGCGGAGACACATGGGTCTGTGTTAAATGCAGGCGTACCACAAAATCCGCTTGTTGAGCCGGCGAAATCTGATTTTGACAGATAGTCAAGGGTCACGTCAGTGCGAAGATAGTCATTCAATTTATAACCAGCACCAACGCCGACAATGAAATTCTCTTTCAAGCTTGTCGTATCAAAAACCTTGGTGCCACCGCTCACTGAGTAGTTAATGCCCCGCAATTTATTGTAAGCAAAACCTACATCACCGCGTAGATACCAGCCAGTAGCTGATTTCACATCGTGGTGAACAGGTGCCACGACTGGTGTATGATAGACAGATGGCGTTGAAATGTCTGCAGCTGTTGCTGACATCGTTGTTGCAAGACCGAGCGTTGCAGCGGTGATAGCAATCTTTTTCATTTATCACTCCATTTATGGAACGGGCAAAAACCCAAATAGCGGGCATGGCCCCTCAAAAACTTGTGGTGATAATGAATTATAAAGGTTAATGGCTGACTAATTTCACCATTTATTAATTAAAAAAAAGAGTAAACACAATCTTAACGCGGCTTACTCTTTTGATTTTTTTAGACTTTAAGCGTGGAATTAAAGTGTTATGCGGCGATCAATTTGACAAGCCCATCAACAACTTTTTCAACTTGGACTGCATCATCACCTTCAGCCATCACCCGGATCAAAGGCTCAGTGCCTGACGCACGAATAACAAGTCGGCCTGATTGACCAAGCTCTGCTTCTGCATCTTTGATGGCTGATTGAATGTGATTATCAGCCAACGGTGATGCACCAGAATAGCGGACATTTTTCAGCAATTGCGGCACAGGTTCAAAACGGCGCGTA
>CAJQOR010000096.1 GCA_905479965.1 uncultured Rhizobiaceae group bacterium
GCTGAAACGTTGATCCAGTCATTTTTGCGCCATACGCTTCGAGACGGGTTTTTCCATGCGGATATGCATCAGGGGAACTTGTTCGTTGACCCAGATGGGATGATTGTCGCTGTAGATATGGGTATTGTCGGGCGTCTCGGATTTAAAGAACGTCGCTTTCTGGCTGAGATCATTTTTGGCTTTATCACGCGCGATTACATGCGGGTGGCGCAAGTTCATTTTGATGCAGGCTATGTGCCAGCAAAGCACAATGTTGCAAGCTTTGCTCAGGCAATACGTGCCATTGGCGAGCCAATTCATGGGCAGTCGGCGGAAACTATTTCAATGGCAAAACTTTTAACATTGCTGTTCGAGGTTACCGAGCTCTTCGATATGGAAGCAAGATCTGAGCTGGTGATGCTGCAAAAAACCATGGTTGTGGTTGAAGGTGTTGCGAGGACGCTCAATCCAAACTTCAATATGTGGAAGGCATCAGAAGGTGTAGTAAGCGACTGGATTAGAACGAATTTGGGTCCCGCGCGTTTAGCAAATGATGTCAAAGATGGTTTCGTCGCGCTTCATAGACTTGGCCGTATGGCGCCAGAAATTGCCAAACAAGCTGAAAAGATGTCTGATGAAATTTCGCATATGACCGAGCATGGTTTGCGTTTTGATGAAGAGACGGCTGAGAACATTGGTCGAGCGGAAGCGAAGCATTCTAGATCTGGGCGTTTAGCACTCTGGGTTATCGCTGTAACATTGGTCTATATTGCCTATCAAGTAGTTTGATTGCATTGATTGCGTTTTTCAATTATATTTGATTGCAATGATATCAAATATAGGGTGAATACCTGTGGCCAGTCTGACAATTCGAAATCTTGATGACGATATAAAGCAAAATTTGCGTGAACGTGCGGCGCAGAACGGTCATTCCATGGAAGAGGAAATGCGCCTCATTTTGGCAGATTTGGACCAGCCGCTTAAGACAGCATCCAAACAAGATCATATTTCAAATTCATCGCTCAGCCCGTTTTCTGCTGAAGTGCTTGATGGAAAGCGCATTCTACTTATTATTTCAGGTGGTATTGCGGCGTATAAATCTCTTGATCTGATAAGGCGTCTAAGAGAACGAGGCGCACATGTGCGTCCCATTATGACGAAGTCCGCACAAGAATTTATCACGCCTTTGAGTGTTGGAGCCCTCACCGCAGATCATGTTTATACCGAGTTGTTTTCGCGTGAAGACGAGCAAGATGTAGGGCATATTCGATTAGCGCGTGAATGCGATATAATTGTTGTGGCTCCAGCCACCGCAAATTTAATGGCGAAAATGGCCAATGGGCGCGCCGATGATTTGGCATCAACGGTTCTGCTTGCGACTGATAAGCCCGTTTTAGTAGCACCTGCAATGAACCCGCATATGTGGGGTAAAAATGCCACACAGCGAAATGTAAAAACACTGATCAGTGACGGAGTGCATTTCATTGGGCCTGAGGCAGGCGAGATGGCTGAAAGCGGAGAGGCAGGCAAAGGTCGATTATCTGAAACCATGGCCATCATTGGTAAAGTGATTGATGTTTTAGACGATCGTCCGAAGTCGCTCTTGGGTAAGACGGCTATCGTAACCTCAGGACCAACCCATGAACCGATCGACCCTGTGCGCTATATTGCTAATCGATCTTCGGGAAAGCAAGGTCATGCGATTGCCGCTGCACTTGCAGAGCTTGGCGCGCGCGTGAAGCTCATATCCGGTCCGGTTAATATCCCCGATCCAGCAGGTGTCGATGTGATAAAAGTCGAGCGTGCAGAAGAAATGTTGGATACTGCATTGCAATTATTGCCATGTGATATTGCTGTGATGGTTGCAGCTGTTGCTGATTGGCGCATTGCGGGTGCTTCTGGAGAGAAAATCAAAAAGAAGAAGGGGCAGTCCGTCCCAAGCTTTGATCTCGTAGAAAATCCCGATATTTTAAAAACAGTTGGCCATCATGCAAAAAGACCGGCACTTGTCGTTGGATTTGCGGCAGAAACGCAAAACCTCATTGATAATGCAACAACAAAGCTCAAGCGCAAAGGCGCAGATATGATTGTTGCAAATGATGTGTCACCTGAAACGGGCGTGATGGGTGGGGATCGCAACAGAGTGCGCATTGTTGGTCATGGTGGTGTCGACGTATGGCCGGATTTGTCCAAACAAGATGTTGCAATGCGTTTGGGTAAGCTTATCTCGCAAAAGCTAGAAGAGATCATTGTATAGGGCTGATCTCAATCTTAGCGATTGTGGATGCGTGCATACATGTCTTTGATCATATTGCCTGCTGTTTTTTCAAACATAAATGGCAAAATAGCATGAACTAGCGCAGCGCCTGCCGCTAGAAATAGTGTGAACGAAAATTTGCCCGCAAAAGCCATATGCTCGAAATAGCTCTCATCAACTGAATTTGGATGATCAGTAAACAGCTCTTTAATGCCAGTTTTCATAAGTTGCTCCGTCTATGCGTTGTTTGTTCATGGTCTAGATTATGGCAGGAAATGTGCGGAGTGTTGTCTCAAAATTCTCTTTACATTGTCTTATAATGGGATATACATCCCGTTATGGGTTATAAAAATCATTATGATGTTCAAATTTTGAGTGAGTTGCAAAAAGATGCCTCATTGTCAGTTGAAGCACTTTCTGAACGGATAGGTATGCCGCGCAACACCTGCTGGCGACGATTAAAGCAGCTGGAAGCCAGCGGTATTATCAAAGCACGGGTTGCCGTTTTAGATGCGGAACTCGCAGGATGTGGCCTTTCAGTTTTGATATTCATTCGCACAGCAAATCATGACACAGACTGGTTTGAGCAATTACGAAAAACCGTTATGCCAATGCCGGAAGTTGTTGGTTTTTACCGCACGTCAGGTGAAATTGACTATGTGT
>CAJQOR010000097.1 GCA_905479965.1 uncultured Rhizobiaceae group bacterium
ACTGATCACTTTGTGATCAATATATTAGCCGAAAATCAGGAAAATATTTCCAACCTGTTCGCGTCCTCAAAGGGCGATCGTTTTGGAGAAACGGATTGGTCCGAGGATAATTTTGGCTCACCAGTGATTGAAGGTGTTTCAGCGCACTTCTCTTGCAAAACCCGTGAGTGTATTGACGCAGGCGATCACATTATTCTTATTGGTGAAGTTAAAGAGTTTGGAAATGGAACAGCTGGAGGGCTTGGTTATTCCAGTAGTGGATATTTTTCACTGAACCCGAAAAGCCAAATGCTTATATCCAAAGTTGATTATTCAAGAGCGTTTGCAGGTGCTGTTGTTGAATGTGATGGGCATGTTCTAGTCCAAGAGATAGACGGTGTATTGCAACTACCGACTGTTGAACTCAAAGACCCCTATCACGCGCCTTTAGAAATTCAAGAGCATCTTAAAAAACTGGGTCAGGATATCGATTTGGGTCAAACTTATTCTGTTTTTGATGACACAAAAGCAAAAGAACATTTCACGTTCTTCAGAGCAACTGCAAAATCCCTCAATGACAACAAAGCAGGTAAATTTGTGAGAATTGATCAACTTGATGCGCACAGTATGAACCAACCCGCCATCGCAACAATGATGGAACGATTTAAGTCTGAATATGATGCTAAATTATATGGGCTGTTTGTGGGAAACACGGTTTCTGGTGATCTTCATATTGCGCGCGACAGCTAAACGGAGAATATGATGGATTTTTCTTTATTTGCTCATATGGAGCGCTTAAATGCCAACCAGGCTCACGAGGAGCTTTACAAGGATTTCGTTTCTCTTTGTAAAATGGCAGATGATGGTGGTATGCGGGCGATTTGGACCGGCGAACACCATGGTATGGAATTCACCATAGCCCCAAATCCGCTATCTACGATAACTGATTTAGCGCATCACACAAAAAACGTGAAGCTTGGAACCGGAACGCTTATCGCGCCATTCTGGCATCCAATAAAGCTTGCTGGTGAAGCGGCCATGACCGATTTAATAACGGGTGGGCGTTTGGAGTTGGGTATCGCCCGTGGCGCTTATTCTTATGAATATGAACGTCTTATGCCGGGAATGAATGCTTGGGAAGCTGGGCAGCGAATGCGCGAAAGTACACCGCTGATCCGCAAACTTTGGCAGGGTGATTGTGAACATGAGGGTGAGTTTTATAATTTTCCGAAAACCAGTTCCGCTCCCAAACCACTGCAAGAAAATGGTCCACCAATTTGGATAGCTGCAAGAGATCCAAATAGCCATGAGTTTGCAGTCCATAACGGTTTTAATGTGCAAGTGACACCTCTTTGGCAAGGCATTGAAGAGATTACATCTCTTAAGGAGCGTTTTGATGCAGCCTGCGAGACATATTCAGGCCCGCGACCTAAAGTGATGTTACTTCATCATACATATGTCGCTGAAAATTCTGATGATGTGGAAGTTGCCGCAAACGAGTTAAGCCGGTTCTATAGCTATTTTGGCGCGTGGTTTCAAAATAAACGTCCCATTTCTCAAGGATTAATACAAAAGCTTACAAAAGAAGAATTAAAAAACAACAAGATGATGGCGCCGGAAAACATGAAGCGTGATTTAACAATTGGCACGTCACAAGACGTTATTGATCAAATAAAACGATATGAAGATTTGGGCTATGATGAATATTCATTCTGGATAGATAGCGGAATGTCATATGAGCGCAAACGCGCATCTCTTGAACGTTTCATAAATGAAGTAATGCCAGCTTTTGCCTAAAGGAATAATAATGTCTGATTTCCCCCATTACCAACTATATATCGACGGACAATGGTGCTCTGGCAGCGATGGTCAAACCATGGATAGCCTAAACCCGGCAACGGGTGAGACGTGGGCTTCTTTCGACTGCGCAAACTCGACCGATATTGATCGCGCTGTGGCTGCTGCAAAACGTGTTTTGGGCAATCCACAATGGCGGGATATGTCACAAACTGCCCGTGGAAAAATCCTCTATAAACTTGCAGATTTGATCGAAGCGAACGCTGAATTGATCGGCACTGTTGAAACCAATGATAGCGGGAAGTTGCTTGCAGAAACCGTTTCTCAAACAAAATATGTTGCTGACTATTATCGCTATTTCGCTGGATTGGCTGATAAAATTGAAGGCGCAGTACTTCCCATTGATAAGCCAAATATGCACGTCTTTACCAAGCGCATGCCAATTGGTGTGGTCGCTGCCGTTGTACCCTGGAACGCACAAATGTTCTTAACTGCAACAAAGCTTGGCCCTGCATTAGCTGCAGGTTGCGCGATCATAATAAAGGCCTCAGAAGCGGCCCCGGCACCAATGTTTGAATTTGCTAAGCTTTTTGAACAAGCAGGGCTACCAGCAGGTGTTATATCCGTCGTCACGGGTGATGCAGATAATTGTTCGATCCCGCTGACAAGTCATCCTGACATCGATCGTATTGCCTTTACCGGCGGTACGACCGCAGCACGGCATGTCGTTCGCAATTCGGCCGAAAATTTTGCCGTTACATCGCTCGAATTGGGTGGGAAATCACCCATTATTGTGTTCGAAGATACCGACATAGAATCAGCAGTTAACGGATTGATAGCGGGTAATTTCGGCGCATCTGGTCAATCGTGCGTTGCCGGATCCCGCGCTTTTATCCAGCGCAGTATTTATGATGAAATTGTCGCGAAAATTGAAGAGCGCGCAAAGCATATTGTTGTTGGTAATCCGCTTGATAAGTCAACTCATGTGGGTCCATTATGCACGATTGCTCAGATTGAAAATATCGAAAGTGTTCTGAAAACTTCAAAATCGCAAGGCGCACAAATCAGATTTGGTGGCCAGCGAACTGAAAATATCGACGGCCATTACTTCAATCCGACGTTGGTCGAATGTCCAAACGCGGATATTGAAACATTAAAAATAGAAATGTTTGGGCCTGTGATGTCGCTGGTTCCCTTCGATACAGAAGAAGAAGCAATAACCCTGGCAAATGATACCGAGTTTGGTCTTGGTTCGGGTGTCTTTACACAAAATGTTGCAAGAGCGCACCGCGTGTCTGAGAAAATCAAATCAGGTATATGCTGGGTCAATACCTATCGCGCTGTTTCACCTATTGCACCATTTGGTGGTTACAACAATTCAGGCTATGGCCGCGAAGCAGGTATGGAATCGGTGCTGGATTACACACGAACGAAAACAACTTGGATTAATACATCCGCAGAACCCATGGCTAATCCATTTGTCATGCGTTGACATATTTTATGCGAACCAGAATTGAGAGCATAAAATCTTTTGATATGGTCATAATTTCGTTCCTATTTTGAAGTTAGATCCACTCAATTGAGCAGATAATTTTGCGAGCTCCTTATGAATTTCCTCGCGGAAATTGTCCTTGGTAACTTTAACTACATCTGGATCATTATTCCCAATTCTCTCAAGAAATTCGATCGCTGCTTGTTTTCCAAAATTCATCACACGATCTCCCAATTTTTGATCTCAATCGGTCGTTTTTCATCAAATATGATACGGCTTGTTTTCTTGCTGAATGTATGGCGTTTGTTAACGGCCAAATATTCCATTATTAGACCCGTTAATTCATCCTCCAGATTTTCAATTTGGTACTCAATCGGATTCTTAAAC
>CAJQOR010000098.1 GCA_905479965.1 uncultured Rhizobiaceae group bacterium
TTAGAATCTCACCTTCCAGTTTATTCCAATCAGATGGGGACATGATGAGCGCTACAATCATTGACGGAAAGGCCTTCGCCGCAAAAGTTAGAGCACAGGTCGCAGATGAAGTTACCAAACTAAAATCAGAGCATAAGATCACACCAGGCCTTGCGGTTATTTTGGTTGGGGAAGATCCAGCAAGTGAAGTTTATGTGCGTAACAAGGGCAAACAAACCCTTGAAGTTGGTATGAATTCATATGAGCACAAATTGGATGCAAATACCTCAGAAGCAGATCTGCTAGCTTTGGTCGATCAATTAAATAACGATCCAAGGGTACATGGTATTTTATGCCAACTACCCCTGCCCGATCATTTGAATGAAGACTTGGTGATCAACTCCATTTCTCCTGAAAAAGACGTTGATGGATTTCACATCTCAAATGTTGGTTTGCTTAGCACAGGCCAGAAATCAATGGTGCCTTGTACGCCGCTTGGTTGCTTGATGATGTTGCGTGATCACCATGGTTCGCTCTCAGGACTAAATGCCGTTGTTGTTGGGCGTTCCAACATTGTGGGCAAGCCAATGGCGAATTTATTGCTGCGCGATAGTTGCACCGTTACAATCGCGCATTCACGCACCAAAAATATCGAAGAGGTTTGCCGCGCTGCAGACATCGTTGTTGCAGCTGTCGGACGCCCTGAAATGATTACAGGTGATTGGATCGGCAAAGGCGCAACTGTGATCGATGTCGGTATTAATCGCATTCCAGCACCAGAAAGAGGCGAAGGTAAAATGCGCCTTGTTGGTGATGTACATTTTGATAGTGCAAAAGACGTTGCAGGTGCCATTACCCCTGTTCCAGGTGGCGTGGGCCCAATGACAATTGCGTGTCTGCTTGCCAATACTTTGACCGCATGTGCACGTTCTAACAATTTGCCTGAACCTGAAGGTTTAACGGCATAAGCTTTTGATATGAAACTCATCGATGAGAATTGTGCAAAAGATCATTCTGAACCTTTGTTGGTGAATTTAGCCGAGCTAAATGAACTGAAAGCTCAGCTTGATCAAAATTGGCAATTCTCAAACAATGACAAAGCCACAAGGCACCAGAACTACAAAGCCATTGTGCGAAAGTTTAAATTCAAAGGTTTTGCCAAAGCGCTCGAATGCGCAATTCGTGCGGGTGAAATTAGTGAAACTCAAGGCCATCATCCTGACATTCGCCTCGGCTGGGGGTATTGCCATATCACGTTCTCAACCCATTCTGAAGGTGGATTGACCAAGCGCGATTTCATTTGTGCTGCAAAGCTGGACTTGGCTATGAAGGCTTAACTGCGTCTTTTTCTTGGTCAACTTCGGGTTCTTGAGAATGTGTTTCAAACATCCCCTTCAATGCTCGCTGATACACAAATCCAATCCCCATTAGGGTTATTCCAAGCCCGATGAATGAAATCGCGCGCAATACACCTTCTAAATTCGACATATCGATAAGGAAAGCCTTTAAAACGACTGCTAAAATGATCAAGCCAGAAATCTTGCGCAACAATTGCTCACGCCATCTTATACCTAGATAGAGCACAAGAATTCCGATTAATAACCAGACAATTGAATAGGTATAATTTTCTGATTGTGTAACGGGTGCGTGTGAGATTTCCACCCCGTGATAAAAATGCCGGATGGTCAGGTTAATCCAGAAGGACGCAAGCAGAGCTGTAAACGCTAAAGCTGACCATTGATAGATTTTGCTTTTGCTGTTTTTGCCAAGCCAAATGATAAGCGCAAACAAAACAAAGGGTAATGCATAGGCATAACCGATAAAATTGAACAACAATCCATCACCCATATAAATGCTATTACGCGGATATTCCCAATCGGCAACTGGCGAAATAGGATTAAGCACGATAAAGAGCGACAGCGCACCAACGATCATGCCTAAAATACCCAAGCCCTCCGCTGCCCACCTAAATACTCGCATTCGGCTTTGCCCCTGCGAGTGCGCAATGCGGGTAAACCCGAGGGAAAACGCAATGCGGGTAAACCCGAGGGAAAACGCACCGCCGATCATCACGAGTGTTGCCGATGCTGCCAATGCTGACCGATAGCTATTAAACTCAAACAACGGATCAATCGCATGTAGCGCAATCATTGTGACGGTGATCACAGCAGAAATGATCGCAACAGCCTGCAATGCCTGCGCCCAGACGTCATTTTTATCTCGTGTTGCGATGTAACTTGCAAAGATAAAACCAAACATCGGGATGCCATAACCAAGCAGTAAAACATTAAAAAACGGAGCTGCATCGGACAACACGTTGCGATCGATAAATGGCTCCCACGTAAGACGGGCGACATAAGGCACGACAGCCACAAGTGCAAATACACGCAGGCTTTTAATCGGATAGCGCATATAGGTGAGCATAGTGGCTGCAGTTATAAGACCCAGCGCTATGGTTAAACCAGCACCGCTAAATATAATCGAGACGAAAGTTGCGGCCATAACGAGTGAAGCGATCAAACTTGATGCAATCGCGCTATCACGTCCCTCACTTTCAGCCTTATCTGTTTTTGCAATATCCCGTGGTAAAATTCGATTAAGCCAGTTCGCTTGCGCATGGAATGCAGCAAACAAAATAACAGCCGCTAAAGGAAGTGTGCGCTGGAAGTATACACCGCCGTCAGCGCGAATATATATCGCCATGAACATAGCAATAATAACACTTGCCGCAACGGCAACAAAATACCCGCGAGCGCTTGACCTTTTGGCAGCAATGCTTGATCCAACAAGCAAGGCAATCATGATTGCTGTTGCAATTGCACCATAGGTTTCCATACGCAATGCTAAGGATGCTTGAACGGACACATATTTGAAATGCGAGAATAGATTTTCAATTGAGAACCCTGTCGCAAAATAGCCTGAACTCACATCATAGACACCGTTTTCATTGCCAAATTGAATGGTCGCAAACCGCAAAACCGCTAGTACGGCTGGAACAAACAGTACAAACCGCAATGACGGGAAGGAATATGTAATGGCCATTGGGATTGCGAGTAAAAGGACCGTTTCTAATGTTTCTGCAAATAGACCTTGATCCCAGCCAAGGTGGAACAATACCGGTAGGAACAAAATGGACAGAGCAATTGTGGGAATCCTATCTAACGCCATTTCAGTTTCGGAATTGCGATCATGAACGGAAATCACCAGCGAGACATGCGTTATGGCAATCGTTGCCAATATATAAA
The DNA here is from genome assembly GCA_905479965.1 of uncultured Rhizobiaceae group bacterium. Next base: position 3,225 of record CAJQOR010000098.1, read on the forward strand.
GCCCAAGTGTAATTGAGTGCGTTTCGCCGACACTCGCATGCATCATCATCGAATAACCAAACATGGCAGCAACACTTGCAAGCGCGCACCATAGCCACCCGCGATACCATGCAACATACATCACAGCTGCTGAAACCATTGCGATATATATTGCAAGTACGGGAATATTCGCAGAGTTAGAGTTGATTAAAAACGGCACGGCATAACTTGCTAACAGACCAATGCTGGCAAGTATCGGGCCATGCAAAAGCGAAATTCCGAGCGAGAAAAGCGCCAGGATGGCAAGAATGATGAAGGAGCTGGTAGGCTCGATGAGCCCATAAAGTGCATGGGCTGCATAAACAGCACCAAACATGATGAAAATGCCTGCACCGCTTAAAATTGCAGGAATGTTTGCATTTTCAAAGCCTGCAAGGGAAAAACGATCTGGGCGGCGGCGTGTCCATTCGCCTGCAATTGTCAGTGCAAGACCAAACATAAAACCAAGTATTGTCCGCGCACGTGGACCTAAAAGTCCTGCATCAATGGAATATTTCGCAAGATAAAGCCCACCGATAGCTAAGGTGAGCCCACCAATCCATATGCTTATCTTGCCGCCAATTGTGCTTTCTGTATCAATTTGAGGCTTTTGTATCAGCTGTTCATGCGCATCATGCATCGCCTCTTCAGACGCGACATCATCTAATCCACTTCGCGCTGCCACAGCATCTTGAGGTAATTCCTCATCAACTGGTGCAGTGTTTGTATCTGATCCGCTTTCAAACAGTAAATCCTTTGACGGTTCATCGCCTTTAGGAGATATGGGATCTGTCTCTAAATCTGACTGCAATGGGGCTGCGGCGTTAGTCGGTTGAGTTCTAAGTAGCTGTAATTGTTGTTCAAGTTCTGAAACCTGAATTCGTAATTTACCTGTTCGCAAAAACGCAACGATGCCCATGATCGACCCGATAAACAGCGTCAATATCGCGGCAAATCCTAATAGAATAAAACTATCTCCACCCATTTAGGTTTGCTCCATATAGCATTTGATCAAACATCGAATTGAAACTATTACACGGTTCAAACCCATGCAAATCCAATTGGACGTATTTGTTACTTAATTCAGGCCATTTAACGCCCTTTTACCTATGGCAACCGCAATAAACAGTTTTTAATTAGCTCAAAATAGCCAATATCATCAACATTATCCAAGAAATTGACGTTTTTTGGATTATCTGTGACATTCCAGTAATCAGTAACTGTCATACCCATCGTCAATTCACTTTGGGTCTCAACCTGCACATTACACTGGCGACCAGTGAACAGTTCGGGCTGTAACAAATACGCAATTACACAAGGATCGTGCAGCGGTGCGCCCTGCCATTTATATTTTTCTAGATCAAACCGCTCAGAGAATGTCAGCATTTCACCAACGGCTGTTGCTGATTTTGTTCCCACATTAAAAAACGCATCAATTCTTGCCTTTGTCGACAAAACCTTATGGGTCACATCCAAAGAGGCCATTGTGATTGGTATACCAGATCGCATCACGATATCGGCCGCATGAGGGTCTACGAAAATATTAAACTCAGCGACTGGCGTGATATTTCCACCTTGGAAACACCCCCCACCCATCATGATAATTTCCTCGATATTTTTTGTAATATCTGGCGCTTTTTCAAAAGCCATCGCAATATTTGTCAAAGGCCCCAATGTACAAAGCGTGATGTTATAATCGATGGATTGTCGCAAAGTTTCAATGATAAAATCAACACCGTGCTGTTCTTGAAGCTGCAATTTAGGTTCGGGCAGATCAGGTCCATTTAGACCTGTATCCCCGTGCACATGTTCAGCGGTGACAAGTTTGCGCTTTAAAGGTTCATCACACCCTGCAAAAACTGGAATATCTTTCCGATCTGCGAGTTCAACTACTTTCAGCGCATTTATCGCGTTTTGTTTGAGCCCAACATTACCAGCGACAGCTACAATACCCAAAATGTCAAACGCCTCTGG
>CAJQOR010000099.1 GCA_905479965.1 uncultured Rhizobiaceae group bacterium
ATTTGATTGAACGCAGTGGTCTGATCCATCAAAAAACAAGAATCTGCCAATTTTTCTAACAACCTTTAAATAAACGACCGCTAAATTCGGTTAGGGGCTGTAACCTGTGTTTTAACGTATGTTGAGGAAGGGATATTAAAAGTACCACTAATATTGGAAGGTGCTGCTTCAGATATTTCATATTGTGTTGAATAACTTGTTGGCTCAGACCGACAAACATCGGAAAATGATGCTTTAGTTCTTGATTATGCTATTATTTTATTCGCTGAGGCCGCCCATACATCTATACTTAATGTCCAAATATTCGTCGATACCGTACTTCGAGCCTTCACGACCAAATCCGCTTTCCTTGACACCACCAAATGGGGTAACCTCATTTGAGATAGCGACTTCATTGATGCCAACCATGCCATACTCCAATGCGTCAGACACGCGCCACGCACGCCCCAAATCCTTGGTGTAAACATAAGAGGCTAATCCGTATTCCGTGTCATTTGCCATCACAATGACCTGTTCTTCAGTATCAAATCCAATAATAGGTGCAATTGGCCCAAATATCTCGTTTCTTGCAACTTTCATGTCAGCTGAAACACCGGTTAAAACCGTTGGCTGGAAAAAGGAACCTGTTTCCGTACTTGGACAGCCGCCAACGGCAATCGTCGCACCCTCTGCGACAGCCTGCGCAACAATTTCTTGCATCTCATCAGCAGCACTATGGTTGATGAGAGGCCCAATATCTGTCGCGTTATCATGGCCAGATCCAACCGTTAACTTTTCAACTTTAGCTACAAACTGGGCAGTGAAATCTTCGCGGATATTATTATGAACGAATATTCGGTTTGCACAGACGCAAGTCTGCCCTCCATTTCTAAATTTCAGTCCCATCAGTCCTGACAGAGATGCGTCGAAGTCGCAATCGTCAAAGATCAGGATCGGCGCGTTTCCGCCCAGTTCCATAGACATACGCATAACCGTATCAGCACATTGTTTGATCAAGATTTTTCCGACAGCTGTCGATCCTGTAAAAGATAACTTCCTGACAATCGGACTGTTCGTGATGACTTTCACAATTGAATGTGATGACCCAGTGACAACGCTGAAGAGCCCCGATGGGAGGCCCGCTTTTTCTGCCAGTGCTGCGAAGCTTAGTGAAACGAATGGTGTTTGATCCGACGGCTTTACGATCATAGAACAACCTGCTGCCAGAGCGGGAGCAAGTTTTCGGGCAAACATGGATGCTGGGAAATTCCATGGCGTTATTGCTGCTGTGACGCCAACAGGCTGTTTGGTTACTAATGTTTTTCGGCCGGCAACGGGTGATGGAATAATGTCGCCGTATATTCTTCGTGCTTCTTCTGCAAACCATTCAATATAAGCGGCAGAAATTTCAATTTCGATCCTAGATTCTTGTATGGGCTTGCCTTGCTCGGACGTCATGATCCGAGCTAGGTCTTCTTTGTTATCCAGAATCAAACCGTGCCAGGTTTTTAACAATCTAGCACGATCCACAGCGGTTCTTCCTGCCCAATCTTTGCCAGCCTTTTCAGCGACTATTATTGCGGCCTCAATATCCGCATCGGTAAGCGCAGGGACTGAGCCGATAACATTATTTGTTGACGGATCGATAACATCAATCGTTGCACCGTTTTCAGAGCTCCGCCAAGCTCCGGCAAAATATGCAACTTGTCGAAAGAGGGGATTACTAGTGAGATCGTATGACATTGGGAGACAACCCTTCCAAAGTTTAAGTTAACTTGGTCTATCAATCAGAGAATCTCGTCCAAAATTTCTTCGGTGTGCTCGCCAAAACTGGGCGGCCCATAACGATATTTGACTGGGGTTTTTGAAAAATGCAGGGGATTACCTATGGTTTTCACCTGACCTGTCTTAGCCATTTTGTTCGGTATCGAAACCACCATATCGCGTCCGGCGACTTGATCGGAGGCAAAGACACGATCCAGTGTATTAACGGGACCAACTGGGACGCCAATCGCCTCAAGTCCTGCAAAAACATCTCCGGTAGTTAACCGTTTCAACAAAGGTTGAATTTCAGAGATTAAAACATCGCGATGTTCAAGCCGTGCAGGGTTGGTAGCGTAGCGGGAATCCGCGGACCACTCTGGCCGCTTGATCCAATTTGCGAATCTTCCAAATTGTCTGTCATTGCCAACGGCTACGACAACATGCCCATCCGACGTTTCAAAAACCTGATAGGGAACTATATTTGGATGGCCATTGCCACGACGCTCGGGCAAGTTACCGCTGGTCAAATAGTTTGTACCTTCATTGATCAACCAAGCAATCTGGCTATCAACCAGCGACAAATCAATTTGTTGACCTTCTCCGCTTTGATCCCGATGTCTGAGCGCTGCAAGGATGCCTGTGGAAGCATACATGCCGCACATCACATCGGCGATGCCAACGCCTACTTTCATCGGTTCGCCTTTAGGCTCACCTGTCAGGGACATGATCCCGCCATAGGCCTGCGCCATAATGTCGTAACCCGGTTTATCGGCATTCGGTCCAGTTTGACCAAAGCCAGTGATCGAACAGTAAACTATGTGCGGGGCAATTTTTGAAATACTAGCATAGTCGAGATCATATTTAGTCAACGCTCCAGGCTTGAAATTCTCAACTAGAACATCGCTGGTTTCGGCTAGAATTTTGATAATCTTTTGCCCCTCATCGCTCCTTAAATCAACGGCCATCGAACGTTTGTTGCGATTAGCGCAGACAAAATATGCACTTAGGTCGGTGTCTTCACCGTTTAGTCCTTTGACGAACGGTGGCCCCCAAATGCGCGTATCGTCACCGTTCGTCTCTGGGTTTTCGATCTTGATCACATCCGCACCCAAATCTGCAAGAAGCTGGGTGCAAGTTGGACCAGCTAGAATACGGCTAAGATCAAGAATACGAAGTCCAGTTAATGGTCCGGTCATGTCGATGCCTTAAGAGTAGCGCAGGCATTGGCTATTCTATCACACGCTGTGCGCAGGTTTGCCTCTGAAGCTGCTGTTGAAATTCGGAGATGCGGCGACAGTCCAAAGGTGATGCCCGGTACTGCTGAGACGTGATGGTCCTCAAGTAGCCAGTCACAAACAGCCTGATCATTATTGAGAATGCGACCTTCTGGTGTTGTCAGTCCAATCAATCCTGCACAATTTGGATAGACGTAAAATGCACCTTCTGGGTTCAGGCAGGTGATACCTTCTATAGCATTCAGAGCAGTTACCACAATGTCGCGGCGTATCGCAAAACTGGCTGTGCGCTCGGCAAAGAAGTCTGTTGGTCCGTTCAAGGCCGCGACAGACGCTGCCTGAGAAATCGAACAGGCATGGGTGCAGCTTTGGCCCTGAACCACATTCATTGCTTTGATTAATGCATGCGGACCCGCTCCATAGCCGATCCGCCAGCCAGTCATTGCAAAAACCTTTGAAACACCATTTACCAACAATGTACGATCCCTCAAGTCAGGGGCAACATTCAAAATGGATGTAAACTTATGACCATCGAACATTAGATGTTCGTAAATATCATCGCTCAGGATGTGAACATGGGGATGGTTGCGCAAAACTCTTGCCAATCCCTTTAGTTGATCGGCTGAATAGACGCCACCTGTGGGATTGGATGGAGAGTTGAGCATCAACCAACGTGTCTTTGGCGTGATGGCTTGTTCCAGTTTCTCGGGTGAAATTAAGAATTTTTCGCTTTGCGGACAGTCCACAACAACAGGTGTGCCGTCTGCAATTGTTACAATA
>CAJQOR010000100.1 GCA_905479965.1 uncultured Rhizobiaceae group bacterium
CTGCAGAATAAGTTTTAAGCGTCGAATTTAGGTAAGAATTTGAAACCGATCGACGTCAACCAAGCCGTGATCGGTTATTTTAAGATGCGGAATGACAGGAAGAGCTAGGAAAGCAAGTTGCAAAAATGGCTCCTCTAAAACAACGTCCAAAGATTTTGCCGCATCGCGCAAAATAACAAGTTGATCGCGCACTGCCTCAAACGGTTCGTTACTCATCAAACCCGCAATTGGTAGCGCAACTTCGGCTAAAATTTTTCCATCTTCAACAACCACAAAGCCGCCTTCCAGCTCAACCAAGCGATTGGCGGCAACCGCCATATCTTCATCATTGGCACCGACGACAGCGATATTGTGATGGTCATGGCAGACGGTGGATGCGATGGCACCGCGCTTGAGACCAAAGCCATTGACAAACCCTGCGGATACATTGCCGTTTTTACCATGCCGCTCAACAATGCCAATTTTAATTAGATCCCGTTCAAGATCTGATCTATCCCCAGCTTTACCCTCAATAATCTCACACGTTAGGTGCTGGGTAATGATTTTACCCGGCACAATGCCAATCACATGGGCTTGATTACCATTGGTTCTCGTCTCAAATGATTTTGCAGTAAGGGCTTTGGATTGAACACTATTGCGTCCAATGGGGTCGATAATTTGGCGTTGATCAAAGATATCATCTGCAACCAATCTACCCGCACTATAAACACTATCGATATCGCATGTTTTAAGATCATTTAAGACAACAAGGTCGGCTTTCTTACCTGGAGCGACCAAACCGCGATCCTTCAAACCAAATGCTTTTGCGGCCGATATGGACGCAGCTCGATAAATCGCAAGTTGATCTGAGCCAAGCTCAATGGCTGTTCTAATCACATAGTCAAGATGGCCTTGTTCGGCGATATCAAGCGGATTTCGATCATCGGTACAAATTGCTAAAAACGGCGAATTGCGCTCTGTGATGATCGGTGCAAGGGCATGCAAATCCTTAGAAACCGATCCTTCGCGCACCAAGATATGCATACCTTTACGAAGTTTTTCTAATGCCTCATCTGCGGTGGTTGTTTCATGATCTGTTGAAATGCCAGCAGAGAGATATCCATTGATATCATAGCCTCGCACAAGCGGCGCATGCCCATCGATGTGGCGATCAGAAAACGCTGCAAGCTTATCAAGACATGCATCGTCTTTGTTTAGAACACCAGGATAATTCATAAATTCAGCTAAACCAATTACTTTTGGATGATCTGCATAGGGAATGAGATCTTGCGCGATTAAACGCGCACCAGACGTTTCCATTTCTGTTGCAGGCACACAAGAAGAGAGCTGAACACGGATATCCATGATCGTGTTTTCAGCGCATTTTAAGAAATACTCAATGCCGCTAATGCCAACCACATTGGCAATTTCATGCGGATCACAAATAACCGTTGTCACACCATAAGGAAGCACGCACCGATCAAATTCGTAAGGAGTGACCATGGAGGATTCAATATGCAGGTGCGTATCGATAAATCCAGGAACGACGATTTTTCCGGAGATATCAACCTCGACATTTCCCTGGTAGATCTCGCATGTACCAACAATCTTATCACCGCAAATCGCAATATCTCCAGCCACCAATTCACCGGTAACGAGATCGTAAAAATGACCATTTTTTAAAACGAGATCTGCTTTTTCAACACCTCGACCTTGGACAATACGTTTGGCTATTGTTTGCTTATCCATGCTGAAATCCTATCTGCAACCCACATATTCGAATCGACGATGCCGATCAAATCGTATCGTGTGTGATATCATGTTCGCCAAAAACTTGGCAAAAATATAACAAGCAAAGTGAACAGTTCGAGCCGCCCTAACAACATACCAGCAGATAACAACCATTTTGCAGTTGAGCTCAGCTCAGCGTAATTTCCCGATGGGCCGATTATATCACCAAGTCCGGGGCCAACATTTGCAAGCGCAGAACCAGCACCAGAAAGCGCTGTTGTGGTATCTAAGCCAGTGAGCTTGAGTGCAAAAGCCAAAACCATGAAGGATGCGATAAACAGAAAGAAAAACGCCATCACTGAAGAAATGACATGTTTTTGAATTGGCCTTTTGTTAAACATCGGCTTGAATACACCGCTTGGATACATAACGTGGTTGAGGTGCATTTTGACGGCTTGAAATAGAACTTGAAATCTGAAAATTTTGATCCCGCAGGATGTTGAACCCGCGCAGCCGCCGACAAACATGATTAAAAAGAAAAAGGTAACAGCTTGTGGGCCCCAAGCGCCATAATCGGTTGAAGCGTAGCCAGTACCTGTGACGATTGAGACAACATTAAATGCTGCGTAGCGCAGCGCATCAAGACCTTGATGCGAGCCGCTTACAACAGCCATTATCATGGCCATTATGATGCAAAAACCTAAAAATAATAAAAATGCACGAACCTGAAGATCTTGTAAAAGCGGTTTATAACGCCCCTGCAACATCTGCACATATAAGATAAATGGAATTGATCCTAAAATCATAAATACAATGGCAACCGTATCAATCGCAGCGCTGTTAAAATGCCCGATGGAGCCGTCTTTGGTTGAAAAACCACCTGTCGCAACAGTGGTCATTGCGTGAATGACAGCATCATCAACTGCCATGCCGGCAACGACATATAAGATCGCACATAATCCCGTGACCGCAATAAACACCAGAGTAATCGAAGATGATATTTGCCGGGTTCTAGGCAAGATTTTTTCCGCCGTGTCGAAAGCCTCGGCCTTAAACAGCTGCATACCACCAATTTGTAACATTGGAAGCACCGCGATCGCCATAACGATAATTCCCAGACCACCAAGCCATTGTAAGAGACCACGCCAAAACAAAATCCCCGGAGGGACGCGATCTAACCCCGTGATCACCGTCGCGCCCGTTGTTGTTAATCCTGACATAGATTCAAAAAAAGCGTCGGTATAATTATCAACGACACCGGACCATAAAAATGGCAAGGCGCCAAATGCAACCAGTGCTGTCCACGCGCACACTGTCATGAGCAGGGCTTGGCGCGTTGATAAGCCTTTTGGGATGCCGCGGGTTGATAAAAACATCAACAAGCCAGCAAGGAGCGTTAATCCCGAAGAAATAACAAAAACCTGCCAATCAGGATTGCCAACCGCTGCATCCACAAATGCAGGCAATAGCATAGAGGCCCCGAGTGTGATTACCAACACTCCGGTGACCAATACGACTGGTCTAAAGTCGATTATGCTGTTCAATTAAGCACTCTTTTTTGGTCGGGCAAATCCAGCGAAAACGCTGGTATGGCAACATCAAACAATGCCCCATCATCTGTCTGAAATTGATACGTTCCGAACATAATACCAGAAGGCGTATCAAGCGGGCAACCGGAAGAATATTCATAACTGCTATTGGGATCGATAAAAGGCTCTTCGCCCACTACACCCTTACCGGAAATCTCGTCGACTAAGCCATTAGCATCGGTGATGTTCCAATAGCGATTGATCAATTGAACGCGTTTATCTGAATGATTGACGACCGTAATTTGATAGCCCCAAACATAACAGCAATCCTCCGGATCAGATTGCTCATCGAGATAAAATGGTTCAACCGCAACTTCGATTTCATGTGTTGTGGCTTTATACATCATCTCATCCACTTGATATTATAAGCATTAATTTCGTTACCAAAAAACGGCAATTGCCTTATTGTATAGCTGAAAACCAAGGTCAAGTAGAAACCAAACTAGAACAAGCTAATGTCCTATTATAACGTAGTTTTGAGAATTGGTCATTTGCTCTTTAGTCATACAGTCTATATTAGAAGCCGAAATTACTAAGGCAGTAGAATGTTAGATGGCGCAGCAAGACGGGTATTAGACCCAACTTTAGACAAAATGGGGGCATATTTGGCCACCAAGGGTGCATCCGCAAATGCGGTCACACTCGCCTCGTTTGCGATCGGGATGATCTCGGCGGGGTTGATTGCGCTTGGATTTATGATCCCGGGTCTGGTTCTATTGCTTTTAAGCCGATTAGGTGATGGGTTAGATGGTGCTGTTGCAAGACATACGCAAACGTCTGATTTTGGTGGTTTTTTAGATATTGTTTTAGATTTTGCATTTTATGGCGCAATTCCACTGGCGTTCATCATTTTTGACCCAGCAAATAACGCAATTGCGGGCGCAGTTTTACTCTTTGCGTTTTATGTCAATGGCGCAAGCTTTTTAGCTTATTCAATATTGGCTGAAAAATACCGCTTACAAACGGATGTGCGTGGTGAGAAGTCGATCTATTTCACGACAGGGTTGGCTGAAGCGACAGAGACATTTGCAGCGTTTGCAATTTTCTGCTTGTTTCCAGGCTATTTCGCGATCGTTGCTTACATTTTTGCAGCAATTTGTGTCTACACGGCGTTTTCAAGAATTGTGTTGGCCTGGAGCGCATTTAAGCCAACTCAATAGGCCAACACATTATTTTTTTTCTAATCAGATTAGATATTTTGCAAGGCTTGATCGAGATCTTCCAGCAAGTCATCTACATCTTCAATACCAATAGAAACACGAACTGTGCCTTCGGTAATGCCAAGCTCGGCGCGATCTTCCTCTGCAAGGTTTTTATGAGTTGTCGTCGCAGGATGGGTGATCAAGCTTTTCGCATCACCCAAATTGTTTGAAATACTGATGATATCAAGTGCATTTTGGAACTTAAATGCCGCTTGCTGGCCACGCTTTAATTCAAAGGCCACAAGCGTCGAACCAGCTTTCATCTGCTTTGCAACGATGTCTGCCTGCGGGTGATCCGCACGACCTGGATAAATTACTTTGCCCACCGCATTATGCTCAGCCAGATAATCAGCCACAGCGCGTGCACTTCGCGTCTGCTGATCAACGCGCAATGACAGCGTTTCCATACCCTTGAGCATCGTCCAAGCATTAAATGGAGACATTGATGGGCCTGTATGACGATAATAATCATGCAGATGTTCATCAATCCATTCTTTGTCGGACAAGATCATCCCGCCCAGACACCGCCCCTGACCATCAATATGTTTAGTTGTTGAATAAACAACGATATGCGCACCCAGTTCCAACGGTTTTTGATATAAAGGCGTGGCAAAAACATTATCGACCACAAGCTTTGCACCGACTTGATTGGCAAGCTTTGCAACACCTGCAATATCAATCACTTCCAAAGTTGGATTTGTTGGACTTTCAAGGAACATAAGCTTGGTATTGGGGCGAATAGCTTCTTCCCAATTTTCCAAATGAGTACCATCAACCAAGGTTGTTTCAATGCCATATTTTGGCATTAGTTTTTCAACAACCCAGCGGCATGACCCAAATAATGCGCGCGCTGCAACCACATGATCCCCGGCTTGCACCTGACACATTAATGCAGCCGTAACAGCAGCCATCCCTGATGCCGTAGCACGTGCATCTTCAGCACCTTCCAGCTCGCACATACGCTTTTCAAACATATCAACCGTTGGGTTTGCGTATCTTGAATAGATAAAGCCATCTTCTTCGCCCAAAAAACGCGCTTGCGCAGATTCTGAGCTTTCGTAAATAAAGCCTTGGGTTAAATATAGAGCTTCTGAAGTTTCACCAAATTGGGAACGCGTTGTTCCTGAATGAACCAGTTGCGTTGCGGGTCGCAGTTTTTTCTTCTCAGTCATTTTCTTTCCAACAATGAACATTTGCCAGATAAACTGGCAATAAAAAACCGGCTTGCACACGCCAGCCGGTTCACACGTCTATTCTTGAACGCACGACCTTTTAGCGAGTTATTTTATGTGGCTGCAAGCCGGTCGGCCAAATCACCACGGGATAAGGATCAATTATCACGTCGATAAACTTGCGTCAATTGACATGAGCTGCAAGAAATAGCCGACGAAAAATGACTTTAGACTAGGTGATGATATGACGAACGATGTTCGTGAAACCGGAATTTTATCAGACAGGCTTATTTCTCAGCTTTTTGATAGCGGTAAACTTATAAGCACTAAAGCACTTGATAGCGACCAAATACAGCCCGCGAGCCTGGACTTGCGTTTGGGCGCAAAAGCCTATCGCGTCCGCGCAAGTTTTTTGCCTGGCCCCAACAGTACGGTGGACGAAAAGCTTCAGCGATTAAAGCTTCACGAGATTGATCTCACCGAAGGTGCGGTTTTAGAGACGGGTTGTGTTTACATAGTTCCATTATTGGAAAGCTTGGCATTGCCATCAGAAATATCAGCATCTGCAAATCCAAAAAGCTCAACAGGCAGGCTTGATATATTCACCCGTGTGATGACAGATTACGGTCCGGAATTTGATAAAATCGTCGCTGGCTATCATGGCCCATTATGGATGGAGGTTAGCCCGCGTACCTTCCCGATTGTGGCCCGCACTGGCTCGCGCCTTTCACAAATCAGGTTCCGAAAAGGCAATTCGCTTTTAAGCTCTGATGACGTTGCCGACCTGCATGAAAAAGAAACATTAAACGATGCTGAAAACCCATCCATTTCTGATGGTGGTATTGGCATGTCGATTGATTTGGTCGGAAGCGGTGAAGGTTCACTTGTTGGGTATCGCGGCAAGCATCATACAAGCGTTGTGGACGTTGACAAAAAAGCCGCTCAAAACGTCTATGATTTTTGGGAGCCCTTATATAACCGTGGCCGGCCTGAGCTTATTCTCGATCCTGATGAATTTTATATTCTTGTATCGCAAGAAGCTGTGCATGTGCCGCCATTATATGCAGCTGAAATGACACCCTTTGATCCGCTCGTTGGTGAATTTCGCGTGCATTACGCTGGCTTTTTTGACCCAGGCTTTGGCAATTCATCAGCCGGGGGCACGGGAAGTCGGGCCGTACTGGAAGTGCGCAGCCATGAAGTGCCGTTTATTCTAGAGCACGGGCAAATTGTTGGGCGGCTTGTCTATGAGCACATGCTTGAAAAACCAAGTGCGCTTTATGGAGCGGACCTTAAATCCAATTATCAGGCGCAAGGTCTCAAACTCTCCAAGCATTTTCGCTTAGAAGACTAGGCGCGTAAACAGATACTTGCAAAAATGATCTAAATGTGCGCTCATTTGCGTATAAGAACCCAAAGAATAAGTGATGATATGAGCGACGAGACGAGAGAAGTTGAATTAGAAATCGGTGGGGAAACTCGGCACTTTGATATTGATGATCCTGATCTGCCTGATTGGGTTGATGATGAAGCATTTGCATCAGGCGACTATCCGTATGATAAAAAGCTGAAATGGAAACACTACGAGGAAACCATTGAGGCACTGCAAGTTGAGCTTGTTAAAGTTCAGTCTTGGCTTGGATCTAGCGGGTCAAGAATTATTTCTGTGTTCGAAGGTCGTGATGCCGCTGGTAAAGGCGGTTCGATCAACGCTGTGAGACAATATATGAACCATAGAACAGTTCGCACAGTTGCTCTGCCAAAGCCCACGGACCGCGAACGCGGTGAATGGTATTACCAACGGTATGTAGATCATTTTCCGACCAATGGTGAAATGGTTTTATTTGATCGTTCTTGGTACAATCGTGCAGGCGTTGAACCCGTGATGGGCTTTTGCACACCGGATCAACATGCCAATTTCCTTGAGCAGACACCTGCTTTTGAAAAAATGATCTCGGATGAAGGCATTTATTTCTTCAAGTTCTGGCTCAATATTGGGCGCGAAATGCAACTGCACCGTTTTCATGACCGTCGTCATAATCCGCTGAAAGTTTGGAAGTTGTCTCCAATGGATATTGCCAGCCTCAACAAGTGGGGCGATTACACGAAAAAACGTGATCTGATGTTGGCAACAACACATTCAGAGAACGCACCTTGGACCGTTGTGAAAACTAACGATAAACGGCGGGCTCGGATAAACATCATTCGCCATATTCTTTCCACTCTTCCATACGATGATAAAGATGAAGACGTTATTGGCGACATTGATGATAAAATATTGGGCCACGGGCCAAGCTTCGTAGAGTAAGTCATATGAGGAGGATATATGGGTAAATTATTATTGCCGGCGCCACGCGCTTGGGTGCCAACCTATCCATCCGATATTCCAGCTGAACTTCCTCCTCTTGAGCATCCATCTTTAAGTTCTTTCTTTGAAAAAAGCTTAAAACAAAATGCTGCGCAGCCTGCGCATACATCTATGGGCAAAACCATCACTTACGGTGATTGGGACAAGGGCTCTGAACATTTTGCTGGATGGTTACAATCGCTCGAGCTGAAGGCGGGTACGCGCATTGCCGTCATGTTGCCAAATGTTTTGCAGTCACCCATCGTGATCGCTTCAATTTTGCGTGCAGGATATGTGCTCACGAGCATTAATCCGCTTTACACACCTCGTGAGTTGAAAAACCAGCTAAATGATTCCGGCGCTGAAGCCATTATTGTGCTCGAGAACTTTGCTCATACACTCGAAAAAGTTGTTAAAGAAACGAACCTTAAGCATGTCTGCGTCACATCAATGGGTGATATGTTTATCGGCGACGCTTTGGGGCTTAAAAGCAAAGTGGTAAATTTGGTTGTACGGCGCGTAAAAAAGATGGTGCCAAAATGGTCGTTACCTGATCATGTCCCCTATCGAGCAGCACTTAGCATCGGCGCGAAATCAGGGTTTACACCGCATGAAAACACCCATGATGATGTCGCACTTTTACAATATACTGGCGGCACCACTGGTGTTCCTAAAGCTGCGATGATTACCCATGGGAATCTGCTATCAAACATCGAGCAGGCTGCTATTTGGGTTGAAAGCGCGCTTAAGTCAAAAAAACCTGTCGACCAAGTTACTTTTTTATGTGCGCTGCCGCTTTATCACATCTTTGCTCTTACTGTGAATTTGATGATTTCAACACGACTTGGCTCGCATAACCTACTCATTGCAAATCCACGCGACATACCCGGCTTTGTAAAAGAATTAGAGAAGCACCCCGTTCATATTTTTGCCGGGTTAAACACCTTGTTTAATGCATTGATGAACAACCCTGATTTCCGGAAACTCGATTTTTCAGAACTATTAATCTCTGCAAGTGGTGGCATGAAAACGCAAACCGCTGTGGCCAACAGATGGGAAACGATCACAGGTTCTGTTATCCATGAAGCCTATGGCTTGTCAGAAACATCACCCGTCGTGTGCGGTAACCTTTTTGACGATGAGCATTTCAACGGCACGATCGGTATTCCCGTTTCTTCGACAATTGTTGAAGTGCGCGGCGAGGACAATAAAGAACTTCCAAATGGCGAAATCGGAGAAATTTGTGTTCGTGGGCCGCAGGTGATGAAAGGTTATTGGAACAGTCCTGATGAGACTGAAAATGTCATGACAGAAGATGGATTTTTCAAAACAGGTGACATCGGATTAATGAGCAATGAGGGGTATATCACCCTTGTTGATCGCGTCAAAGATATGATTTTGGTATCTGGTTTTAATGTTTATCCTAATGAACTAGAGGATGTGATTGCCTTGCTTGATGGTGTGCAAGAATGTGCTGCTATTGGGATCCCAAATACTGAAGGTCACGAAGACATCAAACTCTTTGTTGTACGCAGTAATCCCGATTTGAGTGATGCGCAAATCCGAGAATATTGCAAAATACAGCTGACAAACTACAAACGCCCAAAACATATTGTATTTCGCGATGAATTACCCAAAAGCAATGTTGGAAAAGTTCTGCGACGCGAATTGAGAGAAACTTAAATCGATTTAAATTTTTGATTACTTCGCTGCCTAACAGTTGATTTTATCACAATTCATCTTCATATATGGGCTGATCAAAGGAGCTCATGCCGTGAACAACCAATCTCAAACCATTCTTGAACAGCTTAAAACGAACCTTGCTGAAAGCGGTCCATGTGACATGCGAAAGGCCTTCGCAGATGATCCAAAGCGAGCGGAAAAGTTTTCAGCTCAACTTGATGATCTGTTGATGGATTACTCCAAATGTTCAATTGATGACACCAGCCTATCCCAACTTTTGCAATTGGCTGAAAGTTCAGATGTGTTTGCCAAGCGCGATGCTATGTTTGCTGGTGAGAAGATCAACACAACAGAAGATCGCGCTGTTTTGCATACCGCTTTGCGCGCAGCACGCAATGCAGACATTAAGTTTGAGGGCGAGAACGTTGTTACCGATGTTCATGCGGTTCTTGATGCGATGGGTACATTTTCAGATGGCGTGCGCTCTGGCGAGATCAAAGGAGCGACAGGCAAGAAAATAACCGACATAGTCAATATCGGCATTGGTGGGTCTGATCTAGGGCCTGTGATGGCAACTCTCGCATTATCACCTTATCATGATGGTCCCAAAGCGCATTTTGTCTCCAATGTGGATGGTGCGCATATCGCAGATATTCTAGCTGAACTTACACCAGAGACCACTTTGGTCATTGTCGCATCCAAAACTTTTACGACAATAGAAACCATGACGAATGCTGAAACTGCGCGTCAGTGGATTTCAAATGCTCTAGGTGAGAAAGCCGTAGGCGATCATTTTGCAGCAGTTTCAACTGCGCTAGATAAAGTTGAAAAATTTGGCATGTCATCGTCACGCGTGTTTGGTTTTTGGGATTGGGTTGGTGGACGTTATTCACTTTGGTCGGCGATTGGTTTGCCAATTATGATTGCTGTTGGTAAAGAGAATTTCCGTGCATTCCTTGATGGTGCGCAATCCATGGATAATCATTTTAAAACCGCTGAGCCTGGGCAAAACATCCCGCTTCTTTTGGGACTGTTAGGCATTTGGCACCGCCTTGTATGCGGCTGCTCGACACGTGCAATTCTTCCCTATGATCAACGCCTATCTCGTTTCCCAGCTTATTTGCAACAGCTTGATATGGAATCAAATGGTAAGGGTGTAACCGTTGACGGCAAAGCGCTGCAAACCGCGTCTGGTCCGATTGTCTGGGGTGAACCTGGTACCAATGGCCAGCACGCTTTTTATCAGCTTATCCACCAAGGAACTGACGTTATTCCTGCAGAGTTTATGATTGCCGCAAATGGGCATGAAAAGAATTTAGGTCATCAGCATGATTTGCTCGTGGCCAACTGTTTGGCACAATCGGAAGCCTTGATGAAAGGCCGCACATATGATGAAGCATTTGCTCAGTTAAAATCTAAAGGAACGGATGATGAAACTGCAGCAACAATAGCGCCACACCGCGTCTTTACCGGAAACCGCCCATCGATCACATTTATCTATGATCAACTCACCCCATTTGCACTTGGTCGATTGATCGCTCTTTATGAACATCGTGTGTTTGTAGAAGCACAGATCTTTGGCATTAATGCCTATGATCAATGGGGCGTTGAATTGGGTAAAGAGCTCGCAACAGGCCTATTGCCTGTTGTTGAAGGCAAAGAAGACGCCAGTGGACATGACAGTTCTACTGCCGCCATTGCTGCTTATATCCAAAGCCGAAAAGCTTAAACTTTCACATTCCAGTAAACAGGGGTCATCGGATCAAATACGGTGACCTCACCTTCGCCCGTTGGTATGACTTTTGGAAATTCGACAGCGTTATCGTGTTTAACCAATGTCATGGAACCTTCATTAGGTGCCAGGCTATAATGCTTGGGTCCGTTTAAGCTTGCAAAAGCCTCCAGACGATCCAGTGCATTTTCATCATCAAATATCTGTGCCAAACATGCCATTGTGTTGGTTGCTGTGAAAATACCAGCACAGCCACACGGGTCGATTTTATGTTCGTCCAAATGCGGTGCTGAATCTGTCCCTAAGAAGAAACGCGCATCTTTTGATGTTGCTGCTTTGCGCAATGCCAGACGATGGGTCTCACGTTTGGCAACCGGTAAACAGTAATAATGCGGTCTAATTCCACCTGAAAGGATTGCATTGCGATTTATCATCAAGTGATGCGTTGTAATGCTTGCACCTAACGGACCGCTTGAAGATGTCACATAGTCAACAGCATCGCTTGTCGTTATGTGCTCCATTGTCACCTTCAGCTCTGGCAACTTTGTGCGAAGCGGGTCGAGAACGCGGTCGATGAAGACTTTCTCACGATCAAAGATATCAATGTCCGCATCAGTTACTTCTCCATGCACACACATCACCATGCCAATTTCGGCCATTCGTTCAAGAACAGGCATAATATTCTCAAAATTCCGCACGCCGTTCTCTGAGTTTGTCGTAGCGCCCGCAGGATATAATTTTGCTGCAGTTACAACACCCGATTTAAAAGCATCTTCAAGATCATCAGGGTCAGTTCCTTCTGTTAAATACAGCGTCATCAACGGCTCAAAGTTCGATCCATGAGGTCGAACAGCCATGATGCGATCGCAATATGCTTGTGCGTCAGATTTTGTCACAACAGGGGGCACTAGATTTGGCATGATGATCGCTCGGGCAAAATGCCGCGAGGTTTCAGGCAAGACGGATTTTAACATGTCGCCGTCTCTGAGATGTAAATGCCAGTCATCTGGTGTTCTGATCGTAATTGACGGCTGTACCATGATACTTCTTTCCAAAACGGTTGAACATCAATCTTGTTTCAAACGGAATAAAGGATGGCACCCGATACGTCCATGCTTTGATCATAATTTTCGTTGCTTTTATGCTGTTCATTCAAATCAATTTTTTCTAACATGCAAATCAAATAAGGAGTTGGTTATGGATTTAGGAATATCGGGTAAAAACGCGATTGTTTTAGCCTCATCAAAGGGGTTGGGACGCGCCATTGCTGAAGAACTTGCATCAGAGGGTGCGAATGTTTTGCTGGTTGGTCGAACCAGCGAAGTGTTGGGAAGCGTTGCCGCTGAAATAAATGCAAAAGCTGCCGGCAAAGCTGACTATGTCATTGCAGATCTTTCAGATCCAAATAGTGCTGATGTAATTGAAAAAGCGGCATTGGACAAACTCGGTCGTATCGATATTTTGGTCAATAATACTGGTGGCCCTCCTCCTGGTAAAATGTCGGATGCAGATGTCATGGGTCTAGCCCCACATTTTAACACGATGGTCATGCGTGTAATGGATATCACAGCTAGATTTGTTCCCCACATGAAAGCGCAAGGCTGGGGCCGAGTTCTAACCGTTGCGTCTTCTGGGGTTGAGCAGCCTATTCCAAATTTGGGTTTGTCCAATACATTACGTGCAGCGCTTGTTGGATGGTCAAAATCAATGTCCAATGAACTTGCAGGTGATGGCATAACGTTCAACTTGCTGCTTCCTGGTCGCATAGCGACAGATCGCACCAAGCAACTTGATGAAGCAAATGCTAAGAAAAGTGGTTTACCCGTTGAACAAGTCACCAAAAATTCAATCGCAGCGATCCCAGCAGGACGTTATGGAGACCCAAAGGAATTTGGTTCTGCGGCGGCATTTTTATGCAGTGATAAAGCCAGCTATATTACGGGCGGCATGATCCGTTGTGATGGTGGTTCGATTAAATCTGTATAATTGCTAACAATTAAATTGCGCGTTTAATACTCTCTTGGATATAGAGCGCGCGCAATTTTTTAACATGTTCACCGACTTGGCCGTCACCAATTGAATGGCCGTCTATTTTCACAACGGGGAACATGAAAGTTGTTGCCGATGAAATGAAGGCCTCTTTTGCTTGATAGGCTTCTTCTTTGGTGAACTGACGCTCTTCAATCTTCATTTGGTTTTCTTCAGCATATTGCAAAATCGCAGCGCGCGTGATGCCGGGAAGAATTTCGTTCGAGGTCGGTCGCGTTACAATCGCTTCATCCTTAGTGATGATGAACGCATTGTTGGATGTACCTTCCATAACCACACCATCTTTGACAAACCACGCATCATCTGCGCCCTGTTTTTTAGCTTCCATTTTTGCAAGCGATGGATACAGAAGTTGAACAGTTTTAATATCACATCGTCCCCAGCGGAGATCTTCTATTGTGATCACTGAAATTCCAGTTTCAATTGCTGGATTTTTGATGATGGACTTTGGTTGACTAAAAATCACAACACTTTGCGTGAGTTCATCATTATCGAAGGCGAAATCACGATCAGCAACACCACGCGAGATTTGAAAATACAAGAACCCTTCTTGCAGATCGTTACGTGCGACAACCTCGCGATTAAGCTCTAACAATTGCTCGTAATCATATGTAAGAGGCATGTCGAGTGCTTTGCAGGACCGCTCCAGACGTGCGATATGCGCGGGGAAATCAATCAGTTTTCCATCGATAACTGCTATACCTTCGTAAACGGCATCCGCGAATAAAAACCCTCGATCAAATACTGATACAGTCGCTTCGTTTTCGGGCTTAAATTCACCATTTACATAGACAATACGCATAGTTCATCCTTTAAGGCATACTGCCCGTTAGTTTTGCACCTGAAATCGGACATCATAAAGCTCAACAGACTTGCCACCGCCGGTGATGTCGCTGTTGATTGCGAGATAAGGCTGGGTTTCAAAAGAACCAACATTTGTCATATCAAGATCGATCAAAACGTCACTACGACCCGCATCAAGTTGGAAACGTCGGCGGCCAATTTCAATGCCACTTTTCAAGAGACAACGAACATATACTTGTGTTGGTTCTGTAACCGAAACCGATAGTGCAAGCGCAAAATTACGCGATGCAGCTGGCGCCAAAATTCGCCCATTTAAAGGAACAAGCGCTTCTCCAAACTCGCCGGCATTAACGGACGTGATGCGCACACCACCAGAATTGTCGTCACCGATCGTTTCAACTAAAACTTCACCGCGTCCGCGCGCTTTATCTGCATCAGCTGGGCCAAACACTTCTATCCAATCGCCCGCTTGCTCTTCCGCATCATTGAGAACTTTGGGGATAAAGTCATCTTGCGCGATCTGTTCGTCCGCAGTCGTTTCCTGCGGTCCACCATTTCGCCAGTCGACAAACAAATCGTAATATTCACTCTCAGTTAATATCCAAGC
>CAJQOR010000101.1 GCA_905479965.1 uncultured Rhizobiaceae group bacterium
TGATCAATGCGCATCGTGACATTGATAAGCTGATGCCTTATCTGCATCTACCCGTGCAAGCAGGTTCTGATAAGATTTTGAAATCTATGAACCGCCGTCATACGCGTGATGAATATATTAAGCTGATCGCACAAATTCGCGAAGGTCGTCCCGATTTAGCCATTTCCGGTGATTTCATCGTTGGCTTTCCTGGTGAAACGGAAGAGGACTTTGAGGATACGCTCGATCTGATCCGACAGGTGAAATACGCGCAGGCTTATTCATTTAAATATTCACCACGCCCTGGCACCCCGGGCGCTGATTTTAAAGATCACGTGCCTGAAGATGTCAAAGCCGAGCGCTTGAAACGCCTTCAGGATCTGCTTTCTGAGCAGCAGCTGGAGTTTGCACAAACCTGCGTGGGTAAAGAGATGGATATCTTGCTGGAGAAGCCGGGCCGTAAACCCGGTCAGCTTATTGGACGCTCACCGTGGCTCCAATCTGTAATTATTGACGCAAAAGATGCAAAAATAGGTGATACTCTAAGGGTGCGAATCACTAAAGCCGCTCCTTACAGCTTAATGGCGGATGTGATCTAAAACCGTTTTGGAGTTTATAGAATTTGACAAGTCGGCAAATGCCTTTTGAAAACAGCAATGTAGAAGATGCAGGCGCATCAGATACAACACAAGTTGAACTCACCTTCGATAACAATCGTCTCGCGACCATGCTTTTTGGTCAATTTGACCAGCATCTTGCTTTACTTGAGCAAAAGCTGGGGATTGACGCGCA
This sequence comes from uncultured Rhizobiaceae group bacterium, assembly GCA_905479965.1. The sequence goes on from CAJQOR010000101.1 coordinate 772, forward strand.
TGCACGCGGAAATAACGTGGTTCTCAACGGCCCAGCGCTTGAGACAAATCAGGCAAGACGTGCTCTGGACTCGCTTTACGAGCGATTGATAAAGGGCGAATTGATCGACAATTCTGACGTTGATGGTGCGATCCGTATGGCTGTGGCTGCTGACGATCAATTATCCCTCCCGACCATGGATAACAGCGCCAAGCTGGCCATGGCACAAATTTCAACCCATAAAAAGACGATCCTGGCGCGTACGCCAACACAAGATGCTTATATCAGAGCTATGGAGCGTGCTGAAATGGTCTTTGGTGTGGGGCCAGCGGGTACCGGTAAAACCTATCTTGCTGTTGCCTATGCGGCTCAGCTTTTAGAGCGTGGTCAAATTGAACGCATTATCCTATCCCGTCCTGCTGTTGAAGCCGGAGAACGCTTGGGCTTTCTGCCAGGCGATATGAAAGAGAAGGTCGATCCTTATCTTAGACCGCTCTACGATGCGCTTTATGACATGATCCCGGGTGACAAGGTGGAACGCGCGCTTACCGCTGGGGTTATCGAAATTGCACCCTTAGCATTTATGCGCGGGAGAACACTGACAAATGCTGCTGTCATTTTAGATGAGGCGCAGAATACAACGCCTATGCAGATGAAAATGTTTTTAACGCGCTTGGGTGAAAATGCGCGCATGATCATCACAGGCGACCCTAGCCAAATTGATTTACCTGGCGGCACAAAATCTGGTCTGATTGAGGCTTTAGATGTATTGCGCGGGATTGAGGGTATTGTGACCTGCCGTTTCCGAGATGTCGATGTTGTGCGGCATCACTTGGTACAGAAAATTGTAACAGCTTACGATAAAAAATATGTCAAAGCTGAACCTGCGTCAGATCAAAAGACTTCAAAACCTGATGCCTGAGAATACTATTGAACTTGCAATTGATATTGCCGTTAATAGTGACAGATGGACAGATATTGAATCCATTGACGTATTAGCCCACAAAACGTCAGCAACTGTTATCAACTGGCTTGAGGCTGGGGAAAAGATAAGCTTCCCTCAAATTCCGATGGAATTATCTCTTCTGTTAACCGATGATGCATCGATAAAAGAGATAAATGCGAAGTGGCGCCAGCAAGACAAAGCAACCAACGTTCTCTCTTTTCCCACCAAGGAAATAGAGGTTGGTGAGACACCTTTGCCACTTCTTGGTGACATTATTTTTGCCCATGAGACGATTTTGAGTGAATCTGAGGAATTAACCAAGTCTTTTGAAGAGCACCTAACACACTTGTTTATTCATGGATTTTTGCATCTTTTAGGCTATGATCATATAAAAGACACAGATGCGGAACAAATGGAGCGTATTGAGACTGGAATTTTGCTTTCAATAGGCCTATCTGACCCATATGAGAATTAAAGTTCGACCGCCCCTTAATTTTGGGCCATTAAACTGAAGAGACAATGAACGAGAAAACTATACAAGCTGACACTTTAAATTCAGCTTCTGATCTGAACGAAGATCAAAACGACGACGGCGACAGTCCGGACGGATCGATAAAAACACACACCAAACGAAAATCTAAACTTGGCATTTGGCAGCGGTTGAGACGCGCGCTATTTCCTTCGGCTGAAGGTATGAGCATTCGCGAAGACTTTAGCGAAGCGCTTAAAAACGGCAATCACATCGATTCTGGATTTTCTGCCGATGAACGCGCTATGCTCGATAATATTTTGCTGATGCGCGAAGTTCGTGTTGAGGATGTGATGATACCGCGTGCGGACATTATTGCTGTTGATCGTTCAATCTCACTTGGTGATCTAACAACTGTTTTTGAAAATTCTGGCCATTCGCGCATGCCCGTTTTTTCGGATAATTTGGATGATCCAAAAGGCATGGTGCATATCCGAGATTTGCTTGCGTATTATACCCGGCAAGCACGAAACGGACGTCGCAGCACGGCTAAATCGTCAACGTCGAAAACACCCTCAAAGCCTTTGGACTTTACCAAAATCAAGCTGGATAAAACACTTCAAGACGCAAACATTATGCGCAGTGTTTTATTTGTACCCGCTTCTATGCTCGCATCGGACTTGCTAAAACGCATGCAAGCAACGAGAACTCAAATGGCGTTGGTGATCGATGAGTATGGTGGAACTGATGGCTTAATCTCGCTTGAAGATATTGTTGAAATCGTTGTTGGCGACATTGAAGATGAACATGATGATATCGATGGACCGCTGATCACAGAGGTTGGTGAAGGTATTTGGCAGGCCGAAGCAAAAGCAAGCCTTGAAGAATTATCCGAAATCCTCGGCATTGATTTCTCCAAAAGTGAAAATATGGACGATGTCGACACAGTCGGTGGTCTCGTGTTTGCAAGATTGGGCAGAGTGCCTGTGCGGGGCGAAGTTGTTCGCATGGTTCAGGGGTATGAATTTCACATTACTGATGCTGATGCGCGTCGCATTAAGCGAGTGCGTATTCTTCGTCTTAAGGCTAATACACGCCGACGAATGGGAAAAGTCAGTCTCGAAAGTGACGAAAAACCTGAAACCGACGGCTAAATATCAATTAGTTGCTTGAGTTGCGTGCTGCTATAATTGTACACCAACGTAGTAAGTGATGGGGCTGATTCGCAAAAATGCATTGTAGTATTCTCAAGTAATGCTTGGTGCCCATTTTGCAACTAATGTCGGAAAGCGCATAAATGTTGGATAAAATCTCTGGCGACATCATGCTTTCATGGGGTGTTAAGCGCTTCATTATCGCGTTTCTCGCCGGTGCTTTAGCTAATTTTGCGTTGCCACCTTTTGATTTTTTTGCTGTCTTATTTATATCCTTTCCTATCTTAGTTTGGCTCATAGATGGCGCGAGTAAACAGCCGGACAAAGGGTTTCTTGCTGCACGTAAACCTGCTTTTATAACCGGGTGGAGTTTTGGCTTTGGCTACTTCACTGCAGGATTGTGGTGGCTCGGTAATGCGGTACTCACCAGCGGTGATGAGGCTTATTGGGCGCTCCCGCTTGCAGTGTTTGCACTGCCTGCCCTGCTTGCCATTTTTTATGGACTTGCCGTTGTTTTAGCCCGATCATTTTGGGATAATGGTATAGGCCGTGTATTTTCTTTAAGTGCCAGCTTTGGAGCCTTGGAATATTTGCGTGCAACAGTGTTTACTGGCTTTCCATGGAACACAATTGGCTATGCTGCAATGCCCGTACCGGTCGCAATGCAATCATCGGAAATTATTAGCATCTTTGGAATGAGCATCGTTACTGTGTTTATTGCATGCGTGCCCGCGCTTATCGCAACAAAACAAGGCTTAAAACCAGCATTTATAATTTCAGCTGTTCTGATTTTTGCACATATTGGTTATGGTGCCTTCTCGCTTAGCCAATCATTACCAGATAGTTCTGGTCATATTATCCGCATCGTTCAACCGTCCATCAGCCAGGACGACAAATGGGACGATGAAAAGCGGGTCGAAATATTTAAAACTTATTTGGAACTATCTGCTGAAGCAGCCGCTGAAGATCAAGAACGACCATCTGTTATCATTTGGCCTGAAACCTCAGTTCCATTTATTTTGACAAAAACACCAGACGCACTCTCACAAATAGCCGAAACTTTAAAAATTGGCCAAACCTTAATCGCAGGCGCTGTTCGATTAGAGGAAAGCGCAAGCGGTGAACCTGAGAAATACTATAATACGGTTTACGTCATCAATGATGAGGGGCAAATAACCGGCTCGGCGGACAAACATCATTTGGTGCCATTTGGTGAGTATTTGCCATTTGAAGACATGTTACGAGCGATTGGGCTTACGCCGATCGCTGAAACATTTGGCGGCTTTACAGCTGCGCGCAAACAACGCATTTTAGAGCTTGGAAATAATTTAAAATTACTCCCGCTTATTTGTTATGAAGCAATTTTCCCGAAATATGCGCAGAGTGATGAAAAACAGCTAGGCGCGCTGATTAACCTGACAAATGATGCCTGGTATGGCGACACACCGGGCCCCTACCAACACTTGCGCCAAGCGCAACTGCGATCTGTAGAAACAGGACTTCCGCTCATTCGCGCTGGCAATAATGGTATTTCTGTCATAACAGATTCAAAGGGCCGCATCATAGATGGACTTGCGTTAAACGTCATTGGTAAACTTGATGTTGAGTTACCTGGCACTAAGAAAGCTCTTTTCAATCATGCCCAGCGCAATATTATGTTTATCGTTTTACTGGTTTTGTGCTTTATAACTTCATTTTTATGTTTTAAACGCACTAGATAAGTGATTATTTACCATTTTCCATAAAATCTACATATTTGATTATTCAATTGAGATAACGCTATAATTGCAAAATTTTGATTATAAAGTATGTAAGTCAATCCTGAAGACATCTGATGCTTATTTGATCTTTCGCAAATGCAATTCAATTTAATTCTTCTAGCCTGTTAGGAAACCACAATGAAAGCCAACAAGAAAAAGCCAAATCCTATTGATGTGCACGTTGGCAGCCGAATTCGGTTACGCAGAACTATGTTGAGCATGAGCCAAGAAAAATTGGGCGAAGCACTGGGAATTACATTTCAACAAATCCAAAAATACGAAAAAGGGACAAACCGTGTCGGTGCTAGTCGCCTACAAAATATCTCATCGGTATTGAATGTACCGGTGTCATTTTTCTTTGAAGACGCGCCCGGTGATCACACCTCAGCACAACAAGGTATGGCCGAAGCTAATAGTTCCAACTATGTCGTAGATTTTTTATCGTCTTCGGAAGGATTGCAACTCAATCGTGCTTTTATAAAAATTGAGGATCCAAAGATTCGTAGAAAATTGATTGACCTTACAAAAGTACTTGCAGCTGATTGCGACATACCTGCTGAATAATCGATAATAAAACAAAAGCAAAAGCCCCTAGTGACGTTTGTCATTACGGGCTTTTGCTTTTCTAGTGCACAAAAAGCTCAATAATGCCGCAAATCAGCATTTTTTTGTCATTTGCAGATATCAAGATATATTTATGTCCTTGTATAATTCTTAAGCTTTTCGTAAAAGAATTAGCAAATATTAACATTGAATTTATGGAGAAAGAAGTACTCTGTCTCCAGTTTCTAGAATCGAAGATGCCCATCTGATTAGAAGTCAGGTTTGGATCTCGACGAAATGAGGACGCTAATGGCACGCCAAAACTATCTATTTACAAGTGAATCAGTATCAGAAGGTCACCCAGACAAAGTTTGCGATCGCATCTCTGATGAAATT
>CAJQOR010000102.1 GCA_905479965.1 uncultured Rhizobiaceae group bacterium
GCTCCACGATTTACTTCACTTTGCGAATCTGGGGCGGTATTGCGGTGATCATGATTATGATCATGGTCATGGTGCCCGTCTTCGGGATGGCAGTGATCTGTTATTGTGCCATCATTATGGCGGACGCGACCATCGGGCAAATGTTCATGATCGTGTGAATGTTCGTAGATGGCCAAACCTGAGCTCGCGCGCGCGCCGAACAAGGACTTATATTCATCACTGGATACTACCGCAGTCGGCGTTCCTGAGCAACAAACATGACCATTTAAACAAACAACTCGATCCGTTGCCGCCATAACGACATGCAAATCGTGCGAGATCAAAAGCACACCACATTGGATCTCATCGCGAATAGTTCTTATAAGGTCATACAACGCAATTTCGCCATTAAAATCAACGCCCTGCACAGGTTCATCCAGCACAAGAAGATCAGGTTTTCGCGCAATCGCTCGCGCTAACAACACACGTTGAAACTCACCACCTGACAAAGTGCGAACTTCCGATTTTAGCAAATGAAGCGTTTTAGTAGATGCCATCGCTTCTTCGATTTCAGTTTGCGAGACTTTACTTGTTAAGCTCATAAAGCGGTTTGCTGTAAGCGGTAAGGTCCAATCAATCGAGAGTTTTTGAGGCACATAGCCAATCATCAAGCCTTTGCGTTGACGTGCGTTGCCCTCGCTCGGTTTATGAACACCCAACGCCATTTTCGCGGTCGTGGATTTACCTGAACCATTCGGTCCTATGAGCGTTAAGATTTCGCCCGGTTCCACAGTCATCGATACACCACGGACTAACCATTTTCGATCTCGGAAAAGGCCCGCATTATCCAAAGAGATAAGAGATTCGTTTTTTTGTAACATCGTTTTTGTAGCTTAACTCAATTGTAGCTCAACTCAAATTAGTTGTTGATTTCACATATGCCACACGTTATACCATTACGCAAGAATGTAATACAATAACATTACGCTTTTAGCGCGTTTCCGGAGCCCCCAATGCGATTTTTCAAATCAACTTTATTTGCAACGACCCTATTGTCCACAAGCGTAATTTCTGCACAAGCAGATGTGAACGTTGTAGCGTCCATTAAACCGATCCATTCGCTTGTTGCTGCAGTGATGGAAGGTGTTGGTGAACCTGAGCTAATCATTGAAGGTGCTGGTTCTCCCCACACATATGCGCTCAAACCATCGCAAGCTCGCGTTTTACAAAATGCTGATGTGGTTTTTTGGTTTGGACATGAATTAGAAGCGTTTTTAGAAAAACCGTTAGAGGCGATTGCCAAGGACGCAAAATCTGTAGAATTGTTGGACGCGCATGACTTGATCAAATTGGAATTCCGCGAAGGTGGTGCTTTTGAAAAGCACGGACATGATGACCAAGATGGTCATGACGACCATGATGACGAAGATGGTCATGACGACCATGATAATCACGACAAAGACCACGATGATCATGATGAGCATGCTGATGAGAAAAAGCATGACGAGCATGATCACGATGAACATGCTGACGAAAAAAAGCATGATGAACACGACCACGATGAACATGCGAATGAGAAAAAACACGATGATCATGACGGCCATGACGAACACGAAGAAATGGCTGGTGGTCATGATGAACACGGGGGATCTGATCCACATGTTTGGCTTGATCCGTTAAATGCAAAAGCGCTTGTCCATGAGATCGAAGAAACACTTGTTGAAGCCGATCCTGACAATGCTGCAAAATATGAAGCTAATGCTGAAGCATTAATGAGCAAAATTGATGGTTTGGTTGCTGAAGTTTCTGCTGAGATGGAACCATTGAAAGATAAAGGTTTCGTTGTATTCCACGATGCCTACCAATATTACGAAACACGCTTTGACTTATCGGCTGTGGGCTCGGTTACCGTTTCACCTGAAGTGTTGCCAGGTGCAGAACGCATTCGTGAACTTCAAGAAAAGATTAAAGAACTGAACGCAGTATGCATATTCTCTGAACCGCAATTTGAATCGAAATTGGTCACGACACTTACGGACGGGACATCACTGAAATCAAGTGTAATTGACCCACTTGGCTCAGGGATCGAAGATGGTCCTGAGCTTTACTTTACCCTGATTAGGAACATGGCTACATCATTTAAGACTTGTCTTTCAGAAAGCTAAGCACAATCGTTACTTAAAACAACGGGCAGGCCCATAACCTCGCCCGTTTTTTTATTGGCCAAATTTGTCGTCTTTTATTGTATGGGATGACTTAAATGAAGCTAGTTTCCCAATGTTATGACCGTGCCCACGCCAGACGCGACCTGTCGAAAGCCTCGGAACACGGAGCCTATGCTATTTTCCAACCCATCAGTTGCTGTTGTCGATATTGCATTCCCGTCAGCAATTCCGCGCCCAATAAGTTTAACAATTTCAGGGCTTTGCGCAAATTTAGTATGATTAATGTTACTGTTATCATCAATGTGCGTTAGATCAATGACTTCAAGACCATATTCAGCGATTGCATCAGGATCGGCGGCCCCCACTCTATCGACACCGCCAGCAATCCTGCCAGACAACTTCAATGCCCGGTCATCTTTTGAAACCAAAACAATAATATTCTTGT
>CAJQOR010000103.1 GCA_905479965.1 uncultured Rhizobiaceae group bacterium
TTATATATTGATCGTATTTTAAAGAATGAACGGTCGTTTTTAGCTTCTCAGACATTGGCTTTTAAAGAAGAGATTTTTGTCAAACATCTGTCAATCTATCTATCTCATGTCGTTTTAGGTCACTCTATGCGCAAGATTGCACGAGGATTTGAGCTTGATAGAACAAGTGTGTCTTACGCATGTCGCCGGATTGAGGACAAACGAGATGATGAAAAATATGAAAAGTTTATTTCATCCTGTGAAAGGTTGATTGATATTCTTGCAGGTAAACTTGTGAATTAGACTAAAGCGCATCATTTGCGTGTTGTTTGATGCGTGCAGCCATTGCGCGCAGTCCATTCGCGCGTTGAGGGGTCAGATGCTCAACAAGACCAAGTTTTTCAAAGACCTCGTTCTCATTCACAGTTGCAACCTTTTTAGCCGATACACCAGAAAAGGCGATTAGCATGATCGCAACAAGGCCGCTAACAATATGTGCATCTGAGGCGCCACGGAAATGCATGATAGGATTGCCCGCATCACTCATATCTGGTTCGGATATAAGCCAAACCTGGCTCACACAACCCTGAACCTTGTTTTCAGCATTCATCTCTTCGTTTGCAAGTGGTGGCAGTTTTTTACCCAAATCAATGACGTAACGATAGCGTTCTTCCCAATCGTCGATAAACTCAAAATCATCTATAATGTCGTCTAAAGTTGCCATGTTCAATTCTTCCATTGCTTTATTATTCATATATATCGCTTGGAAATAAAAGAAACCCCCATGGACCAATAAGTCGCAACTGGGGGCTAAATCTGAACTTAATCAGTGAGTTATATAAGACGATCGCGAATGGCTATTCGCAATATCTTTAACAACATTACTCGGGAATTGAGGCGGTAGTAAGTTCATCCGGCGTTTCATCACCAAATTTACCATCGAGATATTGATAAGCAATGCGAGCACCTTCTTTTGCACGGGCTCCAAGCACGCCTATAGTATGAGTTCCAACTTCACAAACATGTGGTTCACGTTCACAGATTGATGACACGTCGTCATAAAGCGCCCATGCAGCTGTCATACTGCCGGCTGTTTCAAAGTTTGGTCCCTCTGCCAAGCGGTCTGAGCTTTCCGGATTGAAAAGCGGCAAGGCAATAAGAACCAATGAAAACCAAAATGCACCTTTAATGAGCGTCCACATAAAATCTGTCCCTGTTTGTCGTCGATTGCGCCGTTTTTCGCGCTTGAGAACATGTCTAATTGATAATTCCCAATTCTAGATTGAAATCAAAATCAGCTTTTGAAGCAAATTTACGTCAAATTTTATCTAATTATTGATTCGTACCAATTTGAGCGAAGAAAAAAGCTTCTGGATTGCTGAAAAGTGCTGAAAACGGCCAATATCGCGTATAAATATACCTCTGGTTAACCATGAAATGACTTCTTGGTTATTTTTGGGCTAGATCGGGTAATTTTTCCACAAAAATAGCTTGGAGAGACACCTGCTTTATCCATTCCTTAACAAGAGGGTGGGATTTTAGACCCAAGACGTTTTTTTAGTTTGGGTGTTGTATTGAGTTTTCAGCCAAAGATAGGTTCAAGTTTTTCAGCTGCTATAGCTACGAAAGTAGAAGCAACAGCAAAGCTGTGGTTCGGCGAGAGTGATCGCTCTGCGCACAATGCTGAACTTAAATTCATGTCATTGTTTATCGCTTGGTCGATCGCAGCGCCTGTATTGGTATTTGTGCTTGCAGCGCAACTGCTAACAATCCCAGCGACTTTAGCTTTGGCATTGACTGTCTCTGGAATATTCATGCTCAGTTGCGGTATTTTGGCCAAGCAGAAAGCCATCAAACATGCAGGATTGTTTGCCGTTATAGGTTCGTCGCTAGTGCTGGCTATACTGATCGGAGCATCGGCTCAATCGGCAATGCAGATGGCTATACTAATGTTGCTTGTCCCAGCAGAAATCTATTTGGCTAGAAAACAACGCGAACCAGTACTTTCAAGCTTATTTATTGCATTTGTAATGGGGCTTTGTGCGGTCATTTTTGCATCCACTGGTGAAAAAGATGCGGTGAATTCGATATGGCTTGGCGCCACGATTATTACGATTTTATCAGGATATGGCGTGGTACGCGCATTTATAATCCCAGAAATAAAGTCACGAGATGAAGTTGCACCAAGCGTGATAGTCAAAAACCCAGAACTTGCAGCTGATAAGTTACTAAAAGACCTACCGGGTCTCGTTACATATCATGATGCATTTGGTGATGTGATCAGCGTTCATGGCCAGTCACCTAACATTTTATCTGCACGACCTAGCAACTTGCTTGGTAAGGGCTTTGTCAATCAGATCCATATTTCGGATCGAATTAGCTTTATGTCTGCAATTGATAAATTAAGACAGGGCGTTGAGTGCGTATCAATCAATTTGCGATTTGAGACAGGTTTCAATAATACTGCGTGTGACCTGCAATTTACGCATGTCCAAGCAAACTTAATTGGTCAGTTTGACCAAGATCATAACTTGCAGAAATTTTACATTCAGTCATTGGATGTTACAGCCTTGCAAAACATGCAAGAGCTGCTTGAAAAGTACAGATCTGCCGAGCGCGATGCAGAGGTCAATAAAACACGTTTTCTTGCAGGGGTAAGCCACGAGCTTCGCACACCTTTAAATTCGATCATGGGCTTTGCCGATGTGCTCATTCATGAGGTTATCGCGCCATTACCGGACGAGCGCCATAAAGAATATGTCACTTTGATCCGTGAATCTGGAGAACACCTGCTCAACGTGGTCAACACGATGCTGGACATGAGCAAAATCCAAAATGGCCAGTATACGCTCTACAGTGAACCCTTTGAATTCTCAGAATTGCTTGATCGCACGAAATCTATGTTGGATATTCAGGCGAGCAAGAAGAATATTGAATTAAACTGCCGCACGCAAAAAGGTCTGCAAGAGGTCAAAGCTGACCGTCGCGCAATGCAGCAAATCCTTATCAATTTGGTTGGTAACTCGATTAAATTTACGGAAGAAAAAGGTATTGTCACCGTTGATGCCGATATCAAAGGTTCAGAATTTATCTTGAAGGTAAGTGATACTGGAATTGGCATTCCAGCAGATAAATTATCGAAAATTGGTCAGCCATTCATGCAGGTGCATTCGACCCTTGCGCGTCAATATGAAGGCACTGGGTTGGGGATTTCATTAGTGAAGGGTTTGGTGGAACTTCATAACGGACGATTTGATATTCAAAGCGTTGAGGGCGAGGGAACACAAATCATAATTACACTTCCACAATTAGATGAGCATTTCGTCGATGATGGAAGTGAAATTGAAGAGTTAAACGAGACCATTCATGATGATGGTCAGGCAGTATATAAAGGGGGTCGCGCACATGTCGCCTAGACGTAAACCTTCGAAAAAAACAATCGAAAAGCCAAGCGTATTTGCATCGTTGATGTCCACTGTGGGTGAGGCTATTGCAAAGCATCCATCAATTGTTGGTGGAGGTACAGCTTTTGTGATCATCTTCAGTTTCATCGCTTCAAATGCGCTATATTATCAAAAAGGTGCACATCCAGCACCAATTTTGAATATGCGTGGACCACAATTCATAGTCTCAGGTTCAACAAGACCAAATGATGATGTCCGTGCGAACAAAACCGATGACGGTGTTAAAACGTTCAAAGTTCGTCATAGCGATGATTTACAAACATCAAGCATCAATGTACCAGTTCCAGCGCAACCTGTTCGCCAACAAACGGCCCGTGTTCAAACGATAAAACCTGTTATTGACACGTCCATGGTTGAAAAAACGATCAAAGGCGACGAGTTGGTGCGTAATATCCAAACCGAACTTACCAAACAAAAACTCTATTTAGATGTGGTCGATGGGCTAACAGGACCAAATACGTCAAAAGCAGTTCAGGGTTTTCAAGAACGTGTCGGACTTCCAATTGACGGCAAAATCACCGAAGCATTGCTGGCAAAGTTGATCGCAGCCAATACTCCTAAACAGGTTGCTCGTATGAAAACGAGCTTAGAGACAAATTCCGATCAAGCTTCGAGAGATATGATACGTCGTATCCAAATTGGTTTGTCCCAATCTGCCTATCCTCATATTGATGTAGATGGAATGGCAGGTGCACAAACGCGCGAAGCAATCGCCCAGTTTGAAAAGCACTATCGTTTGCCTGTAACAGGTTTACCCAATGAACAGGTTCTTGAAAAACTAAAATCTATTGGTGCCTTTTAGGCTTTTGCCCCGCAGATTTTGCTCAACTTCCATCGCTTTTCAGGTGGCCAACACTTAAAGTGTGATCCATGCGTGTTACGTCAGCCATTTTTGTATCAAGCCTTACACGACGATTGTTTTCCGATGGTCTCATGGCTGCTGTGGAGAAAAAAGGCGCGCCAGAAGCAGGGGCGATTTTTATCCGCGTTGTCAAACGTGATCGTACGCAAATGCTATTATGCCCTGCACCACAATCGTATTTTGAAGAGAAAAGCACATTTCATATTTTTGAAGTGCGTCTTGAAAATGCGTTTGAAATGGACGTTAACGAAAAGCTCGAACGCGAAAGGTCATTTGATAGTGACATCTGGATTGTTGAGATAGAAACCGATAATCCAAAAGCTTACCTGGATATCAGGTATGAAGACGAGAGTTAAACCAATCCCACCCCAAAGTTGATCTGGCCCACCCCAAAGTTGATCTGTCGAGCCCTAAAGTTGATCTGGTCCGCTTCCAAGTTGACGGGAAAGAGATTTCTATAGCTTTAGTCGCCGATTGCCTTAAGCCAGTCCGCATCCTTTGCGTCCATATTCTGATCTTCTGTCCAAATTGGCTCGTAATCACTGTTGTCAGCAATCGGAGCGATATATGGAAGGTCAGCGGGTGTTAGTTTTGCATAATCAACACTTGCTTCGCTTAGGTCCAGATCGACCATATGATGCTCACGGGTGATAATGTCGGCACGTAACCATGTGATGAGGCGGTTTAGACATTCACCATGCTGCATGTTTTCAAGCAGATAGTCAGCACCTTCTTTAGTGCCTTCCATGATGGAAACATGCGGGAAGAACTTATTGAGTGCTTCGATGCAAAGCTCTTGAGGCGCCAAAATTGCATTAAATGTCAGTGCGAGCTGATAGCCGGACATATCATCCATAATGCGTTCTGTGAGCTCAACGCTCGATCCAATAGCGTTTGCAAGCGCTGTCGTGAAGTATTCGCTATGATTGTTCTCAACATGCTTAGCCATGACTGAGATATACTTGCGATGCGCAAGTTCGCCGGAATGGATTGGTAATGTCACCGCTGGTGCGGTCATTTCCCCATCTTCTGCCAATTGCTGTGATTGTTTTGCCAGGATTGTTGCCTGCTCTGGAGTTAAATCACCTTGCGCAAGCTCACGCAATGTTTGGCGTAAATGTTCTTCGGCAGCAAACTGCTCATCATTAATAGCTGCAAGATCGTCATCAAGTTCACCAGTTTCAGATGAAACCATATTCTCAAAGGCCGCGATCCCCCCGGCACTAAATTCATCATTGAGTTCCATCCACTGCTCTTGCTGTGGTGCAACTTCGCTATTTTCGAAGAATTCAACGTGACCTGGGCGAATGTTGTCTTCGATTTCAATCCATTGTTCTGCGCTCGAGGCTTTGCTAATCTCATTATCATCAAAGAACTCAACGTGGCCAGGACGCAGATTATCCTCAATCTCGATCCATTCTTCTAAAGAAGGTGTCTCATTCATTTCTTCAACGGTTAGTAATTCGACATCGCTGAAGAATTCAACACGGCCATAATTTTCCGCAGAACCATCAATTTCGCCCACCACTTTATGAGAGATATTTAAACGTGTAACTGCATCATCATCCATGTGAATGGCAGCGTCACCGACATATCCACGCAATTGAAGTGCACGGTTTACACTGTCTTCGTTTAGCGCGAGGAGGCTTTGCACAACACGTTTATTTAATTCCTGACGCTTGGCAATAATCCGAGCATGTTCGGTATCCGTCTTTGCAATAATATAACAAAGAATAGCGTTTGTTAGCGAAGGGGAGTGCGATAAAAATGGAGCGGAAATTTCAAGCGATTGTAATGATAAGAATTCGCAGACATTGGCAGGAACAAATGGGCATCGCGATAAAGATGATGAGGCGCGTCGCTGTGTTTCGACAGGAGCGGCCTTAAAAAGTGGTATGAAAAGTTCGCCAAACTTGCGCGATTCAGCCGGGTTTGGCTTTCTTAAATCGTCCAAACTGGCGACTAAAGCTAAAAGGATTGCTGATTTTCGCTGGTCTTCGCCAGCAGATTCCAAATCTCTAAAACAATAAGACATTTCACTCAAACTCTCATACTCGAACTCATATTTCGGTAAAAAAATCTTCGCAAAACATCAAAAAAAGCAAAAAATTTTTCCCGAATTCCCTAATGTGATCAAATGTTTGAAATAAACTTGTCTCAAACGTGATTGTTGATCCCACTAACTCAGATTATAGTGAAAGTGTTAGCGTTTCATTAACTATGAACCTGCTTAATAATAATAGTATAAAAGGATGAAATTTAACCCGCGTACATCCGTCATCCAATGGAGGCGAGAATGGCAGAAATTATACGGTTACTAGACTACGAACCGGTCGCACGGCCTGAAGGTTTTAAACCGACAAAGCCAGCTGATATCCTGTTTTTCACAGGCGTTCGTTATGAAAAAGCTCCGAAAAAGAAAAAATCTCGGAAGCCAGCTAAATCAAACAATCAGGCTCGTAAGGTGAAACGCAGCGGTGTTTGATAGCTGTTATATAATGGCTAGATTGACAATTTGAAACAAACCAGTTTCTAAAGACGTGCGCATAATGCGTTGGTCAAAAAGTTTTGAGCTTCTTCAAGCGAGCTTATGCTAGGCACGATAGATCTCAGTGCCACATAACCCTCAATATCAGCAACTTCAATTGCAATTGTCTCTGCAATAAGCTCGGGTTCTTCACTCCGCAAATTCAAAAGTTGCCCCTTTGTACCCAATATAAAGTTTACTTCTCCGTTGATTGCAGACCGCGCGCTCATCGAAAAAATCTCGTTTGAGCCTGTATCAAATGAAGCCAATGTCCACACTTCAGTTGGTTGATCTGCTACAATCTGCAATGGACCTTCATCTAACATATAATGACACACTGCTGTTTGGATAAATATGTCTTCGTTATAAAGCTCGGTTTCATTGGGTTGATTTGCCAATGAATAAAATTCAAACGGCTCGCCCAGATTTTGAACTTTACTCCAAGCATCAACATTTGAATTAAAGGGGAGAATGAGTATCAGCAATATGTGCAGCACGGCAGCGCCAACAAGGCCTGTGAAGATTGCTAGGAGAAACTTGAGCATTAAGCACACTCTCCTTTGATGATGATTGGCATTTCCAAAGCTCGGATGCCCGAGACATTTGAAATGGGCGTATCAATTAACGTAAGCTGCAACTCAAATTCTAAATTTGGGTCAAGGGCAAGCCAATTGCCAGATTGTGGATTTTGCGAGAGTTTAATCTCAATATTGCCATCACTATCGCGCAATACCTTTTGCGCATTAATGGTACTTGGTTTGCCTTGTGGAATATTCAATGGTTCATTGTCTGGATGTACGGTGCGCAATGTCCAAAACAGGGCAGGGGGAACGCGGCCTCGGAGCGTATAATCGCAGTTAAACGCAAGCGGTTCCTCATTTTGATCAACTTGCGCACGGAAAACCAAACCTTCAGCACGACCAAGCAATATCTTGCCATCATTCGCACGGTGCGCTCTCGCATAAGGATCGGCGTCTTTTGTCTGAATTTGTGGATACGCAACCCAATTGTTGACTTTTAAGCCACCAAAACCACGTGTTGCGTCAAGCGCCCATTGTGCTGAGTAAATGCCACCCAGAAACATAATCACCAAAGCGGTGCCGACCAAAAACGGAATACGTAACACTGATTTCAGCCTTTCGGTGGTCTATTGTGTGATTTTGCTGACGGTCGGACTTGTGTCCAACTTGGCCAAATTATCTCGTGTTGTTTCAAGTACTTTGGCAAGTTCACGAAGCGCCTGAGTGGCCTGTCGATTTAACAGACGTGTGCGGGAGGGAAGTGACACCTGGCTGATGCCACCTTCAACGTCAGCAATGAGTGGTCCAAAAGTTTCCTCAGGCAATGCATCCTCAATGCCTGGAATGGCGCGAAGTTCAATGCCTTGGTGTGCATATTCCATTATTTTCTTAAATGTCATAGCTGGAAGCGAACCACCTGTCATGCGCGCGGTTGTGGTGAAGTCATCATTGCCAAACCAAACTGCCGTTGTGAAATTGCCTGTATATCCGACAAACCAGCCGTCTCAAGTTGCCCTTGTGGTGGCGTCATATTGTGGTCGCAATTCGTTTTGTTTTGCTTCACTTTTTACATCGCTTATCTTTCACCGCGGGCGAAAGGCTTCGCATCAGCCCAAGTTGCCGTCAATATTCTTTACACGCGATGCGGAGGTTGCGCCAAGCTTCCTGACCCATTTCCTTCCTGTGTGTAGCGGAGGTCGTTCCAAGCTATGCCGCCTATCTTGTTCTCCTCTGACCCTCACAACCCATTCACTGAA
>CAJQOR010000104.1 GCA_905479965.1 uncultured Rhizobiaceae group bacterium
ATTTAACGGCCATAGAGCGCTGTGCAGAGCTTGCTTATGCGCCCTATGTTGAGGCGATTGGGCGAAAACCTGCGCCGATGGTGGCCGATTTTGCAAAATTAATTTTTGAAAAAAAAGTTTATATTGAAAAAGATGGTGAACAGAACCTTACCGGATTTATTGTTTTTTACGTCACAGATGATGTTATGCACCTTGAAAATATTGCGGTTATGCCACCGGCGCATGGAAAAGGTGTTGGACGGAAACTCATGGAGTTTTGTGAAAAGCAGACAATCTCATTGGGTTTGTATGAAATTGAATTATATACCAATGAGAAGATGGTTGCGAATTTAGCGATCTATCCCAAGCTTGGATATTTAGAAACTGAACGCCGGTTTGAGGATGGTTTCCACCGCGTTTATTATCGTAAAATGCTGACACGAGTTTAATCAGCTATATTGAATCATACTTGTTGTTTACATCCAATGGGATTATAAGCGGTCCATTGTTAATTGATCAGCGCCTTTAACGCTGTTGGATTGAGGTCAAAATTGAATAGTTTAGATATAAATAAAGCCCCTGAGGACACTCGGGTGGTTGTCGCCATGTCTGGTGGGGTTGATAGTTCTGTCGTTGCTGGCATTTTAAAACGCCAAGGATATGATGTTTTAGGAATTACATTACAGCTTTATGATCATGGTGCTGCTGTGCATCGTGCTGGGTCTTGCTGTGCAGGCCAGGATATTGATGATGCACGCCGTGTTTGCGAAACCATTGGTATTCCGCATTATGTGCTCGATTATGAAAAACGTTTCGCTGAAGCGGTAATTAACCCATTTGCAGAAAGTTATATTGCGGGTGAGACACCTGTTCCATGTATCTCATGTAATCAAACGGTAAAGTTTGCGGATCTTTTGGCAACTGCTAGAGATCTTGGTGCTGATGCATTAGCAACGGGTCACTATATTCGTTCGCGTGCTAATCCAACTGAAGATAACCCAGGTCGCCGAGCGCTCTATCGTCCCGTCGATAATAATCGTGATCAAAGTTACTTCTTGTTCGCGACAACGCAGGATCAACTTGATTATGTAAGGTTCCCGCTTGGGGATTTACCTAAGTCTGATACGCGTGCGCTTGCGGAGGAGATGGGTCTTGTTGTCGCGCAAAAAGCCGATAGTCAAGATATCTGTTTTGTCCCGCAAGGTAAGTATTCAGCAATTGTTGAAAAATTGCGCCCAGATGCCGTTTTAACTGGTGATATCGTACATCTCGATGGCCGTGTGTTGGGGACGCATGAGGGTATCTTACGTTATACGATTGGACAACGCAGAGGCATTGGTGTGTCTGCTGGTGAGCCATTATATGTTGTTTATATCGATGCGCGCACTGCCCGTGTGATTGTGGGCCCCAAGGAAGCGCTTGAAACCAAAGCAGTGACCTTAAGAGATGTCAATTGGCTGGGTGATGAGATATTGGATGATATCGGTCCTGAAGGTTTTGAATGTTTTGCAAAAGTGCGTTCGACCCGTCCCCCGAAAGCTGCGCGTGTGACCCATATTGATGGGGTGACACATGTTGAGTTGATTGAAGGTGAAGAGGGTGTTGCTGCGGGCCAAGCATGTGTTTTATATTCCAGCCCTGATGATAACGCGCGCGTTTACGGCGGTGGCTTCATCAAAAAGTCTTTGCGCGACCCAAAGACTGAACAAATGCTGCAAGAACTTAATGAGCGAACATCGCAGGAAAATACAGTCGCGAGCGCATAATTTATCGGGATAGTCTGATGAGTTATCATTTTAGGATCGTTGAAGATAAAGATGTTCCGATGTTATCGGAATGGCTTTATGCGCCTCACCTTAAACAATGGTGGGGGGATCCTGATGATGAACTTGGCCTGATAAAACATGATTTGGATGATCCTAAGATTAATTTGATGATTGTGGAATACGGCTCTCAGCCATTTGCTTATGTTCAGGATTATCGTGTGAGCGATTGGCCGCAAGACTATTTCTCATCATTTCCAAAAACTACGCGAGCCATTGATACATTTATTGGGCGAGAAGACTTTTTAAACAAAGGGCATGGTCGCCTTTATCTGCGTCAGCATGTCGAAAACCTCATTCGAAATGGTACTGAACAGATAGTTATTGATCCTGTTTTTGATAATAAGCGTGCTATAAAAGCCTATCAAGGAGCCGGATTTCATGAGCATTCTTTGCATGAGACGCAAGAGGGTCTAATTTGTTTGATGGTTTATGTAAAAGACTAATGGGGTGAGAGATGTTTTCGCGTGGTGATATGAGATATGAGGCACTGGCTTTGCCTGATCGGATGAACTTGTGTGATGAGGAAATGCAAATAGCGGCTGATGCCTTTTATGATAAGATGAAGTGCAGACATTCAGTTCGAGATTTCAAAGACCGCGAAGTTCCAAAATCCATAATTGAAAAATGTATTCAAGCGGCAGGTACCGCGCCATCTGGTGCCAATCATCAACCATGGCATTTCGTTGCAATTTCAAATCCAAACGTCAAACATGAAATACGTCTTGCCGCAGAAGAAGAAGAGCGTCAGTTTTATGCAGGCGGCGGCGGAGATGAGTGGATCAAAGCGTTAGAGCCCATCGGAACAACAGCTGAAAAACCACATCTGGATATAGCGCCTTGGCTGATTGTCGTCTTTGCTCAACGCTGGGGGGAATTTGATGATGGGCAGCGCTTTAAAAACTATTATGTTCCCGAAAGCGTTGGTATTGCGACGGGGGTGCTTTTAACAGCATTACATCATTCAGGTTTGGTGACGCTAACCCATACGCCCAATCCGATGAAGTTCCTCAACGATAAATTTGATCGCCCGCATTCAGAAAAGCCCGTGATGATTATCGCTGTTGGACATCCTTCTGATGATGCAACAGTTCCAAGCGTTGCAAAAATCAAAAAGCCATTGGATGAGATACTGACTTTGAGCGAGTAAATACTTTTGTGTTCATTCGGTGTTACGGAACCCACAAACATGTGATCAACCTTACAGATTTGTAACTTGTGATTGTCTGACCCGTTGGGCAGGCTAGCCATGATGTTTGCAAACTGAAAAAGGATATTCATCATGAATGAGCATATTCCCGGACTACGTAAGACGGCAAAAGATTTTCCCCAGGAACTTTTGGACCTTTATGATTTTTACGCGCATGGCAAAATGACGAAGCGCGAATTTTTGGATAAAGCAGGAAAATTTGCCGTTGGCGGTATTACAGCATCAGTTTTACTAGGGCAGCTTGCGCCAAATTATGCGCTCGCCCAACAAGTTGCACCCGATGACGGTGATATCACAACGGAGCGGATGACTTATCAATCACCCAATGGAAATGGTGACGTGAATGGATATCTCGTCAAACCTGCGGGTGCTGTTGGAAAGCTGCCAGCGGTTTTGGTGATCCACGAGAACCGTGGGTTAAATCCTTATATAGAAGATGTGGCGCGCAGAATGGCAAAAGCTGGTTTCATGGCGCTTGCGCCAGATGGGTTGACCTCTGTTGGCGGGTATCCTGGAAGCGATGATAAGGGTAGAGAACTTCAAAGAACTGTTGATCGCACAAAATTGCCCAATGACTTCTTTGCAGGTTTTGAGCATCTACTCACACGCGACGACAGTACCGGCAAAGTTGGTGCAGTTGGTTTTTGTTATGGCGGTGGCGTTGTGAATGCAATCTCTGTTGCTTATCCTGAACTTGCGGCCGGTGTGCCATTTTATGGGCGCCAAGCACCAGTGGAAGACGTGCCATCCATCAAGGCGCCCTTAATGTTGCAATATGGCGAACTAGATACGCGCATTAATGAGGGTTGGCCCGCTTATGAAGCTGCGTTAAAGGCTGCAGATAAAACGTATGTTGCGCATATTTATCAAGGCGCAAACCACGGTTTTCACAATGATACAACACCAAGATATGACCAAGTGAATGCAAATCTAGCAGAAGAACGAACTATTTCGTTTTTTAATCAGTATTTGGTTTAATATACTCTGGGCGCCTCTTTGCGGGGCGCCTATAAATTAGCATTTGCTTATTTTTTATACATTTATATGCCTAATTAATAGACTTTAATATTTTTCTGCATGAAAAATATTCTACTGATTAAGATCTAGACAGAAAATAGCTAATAGAATCAGCTTTTGATTAAATAAATAACAATTTTGTTAACACTTGGCACACGCCTTGCGTTGTTGTGAGTAAGAATTGAGCACCTAGGATGGGTGTTTATTACTTTAATGATAATACAAGGGGTGTTTCTCGTGGTTGGAACAGACGTATTTTTCGTTCTATTGGGGGCGATTTTAGTTTTCGCAATGCATGGTGGCTTTGCGTTTTTAGAAGTTGGCACGGTTAGACATAAAAATCAGGTCAATGCGCTGGTTAAGATCATATCCGATTTTGCGATCTCAACTGTTGCTTATTTTGTCGTTGGTTACTCCGTTGCATACGGAACGAATTTTTTCGCAGATGCAACAACGCTTTCAGGCGGTGAGGGCACAGGGTTTGCAGCACAGGGTCTTGATCTTGTTAAGTTGTTCTTCCTCGTCACGTTTGCAGCAGCTATTCCTGCGATCATTTCAGGTGGTATTGCTGAGCGTGCAAAGTTCTACCCGCAGCTGATCGCTTCTGCGGTCATCGTTGGATTTTTCTATCCTTTGTTTGAGGGTTTGATTTGGGGTGGAAATTACGGCTTTCAATCTTGGCTTAATGATACATTTGGCGCCGAGTTCCATGATTTTGCAGGCTCAATTGTTGTTCATGCTGTTGGTGGTTGGATAGCTCTTGCAGCGGTGATCTTGTTGGGCGCACGTTATCGTCGTTATAAGGATGGTGTTCGTACACCTAACTTCCCACCTTCATCTATTCCATGGTTGGCAATGGGGTCTTGGATGCTTTGTATTGGTTGGTTTGGCTTTAACGTCATGACCCATGGTTCTGTTGAAGGTGTGTCAGGTTTGACAGCTCTTAATTCACTAATGGCGATGGTTGGCGGTATTTTGGTTGCGCTTGTTATCGGTAAAAACGATCCTGGCTTTATCCATAATGGTGCGCTGGCTGGTTTGGTTGCCGTATGTGCCGGATCAGATATTATGAACCCAATCGGCTCATTAATTGTTGGCGGTGTGGCTGGCGCTATCTTTGTAATCTTCTTTAACCTGTGCCAGAGTAAATGGAAGATTGATGATGTGCTTGGTGTATGGCCATTGCACGGTCTTTGCGGTCTATGGGGTGGTATCGCGTGCGGTATCTTCGGCACTGAAGCACTCGGTGGATTGGGTGGTGTTACGTTTATGAGCCAGCTAGTTGGATCAATTGCTGGAGCAGGTTATGCATTCGTTGCCGGGCTTATCGTCTACGGTGTTTTGCGTGCGACAATGGGCATTCGTATGACCGATGAAGAACAACAAATGGGTGCTGATTTAGCAATTCATAAAATTGGTGCAAACCCTGAAGGTTAAACACCAATTATCAAAATAAACTTTATTAGATGAAGGCCAGTGTGATTGATGTCGCGCTGGCCTTTTACAATTACGTTTTTGCTGCAGAT
>CAJQOR010000105.1 GCA_905479965.1 uncultured Rhizobiaceae group bacterium
AGCAGCCATCGACACATACGAAGGCAAATTAGGTGATACACGTCCCTGGGCATAACTTGGGCATAACTTGAGCTTAACTTGGGCGTAACACATATTGCACAATGCATTAGAAAATCACTTTGAGGGTATGACATGCGAAATCTAATCTCAACTGGGTCAGATTTCGAAAAAACAGCGGGTTATTCGCGCGCTGTCGTTCAGGGTGATTTTTGCTTTGTCTCTGGCACAACCGGCTATGATTATAAAACCATGGTTATGCCAGACCAGGTTTCAGACCAAACCCTAAATTGCCTTGCAACCATTGATCAGGCAATCAAAGATGCAGGTTTTGCGCGCTCTGACATCATCAAAGCAAATTACATCATCACCAAGGCCGAATATGCAGATATAGTTTTCCCTATATTGGGCGACTTCTTCAAAGGCATTCAACCCGCAGCGACTATGATTGTGGCCGGCCTTATCAAACCCGAGATGAAAGTTGAAATAGAGGTCACAGCCCTTCGCCAAATGACACTTTAATCAACTTAATCAACCAAAATAGAATAGGTATTTCCATGACACGCAAATTATTCCTTCTTCCAGGTGACGGCATCGGCCCTGAAGCCATGAACGAAGTTCGTAAGTTCATTACATTTATGAATGACAAACAAAATACGGGCTTTGAAACAGATGAAGGTCTTGTTGGCGGCTCAGCATATGATGCACATGGACAATCTATTTCAGATGCTGACATGGACAAAGCCATGGCAGCAGATGCAGTGTTATTTGGTGCTGTTGGCGGACCGAAATGGGATGATGTTCCATATGAAGCGCGTCCTGAAGCTGGTTTGTTACGCTTGCGTAAAGATATGGAGCTTTTCGCCAATCTCCGCCCAGCAATTTGCTATCCAGCACTAGCAAACTCATCTTCATTGAAGCCTGAAGTCGTTGAAGGTCTTGATATTTTAATCGTTCGTGAATTAACCGGCGGTGTATATTTTGGTGAGCCAAAAGAGATCATTGATCTTGGCAATGGCCAAAAACGCGGTATTGATACGCAAGTTTATGACACATATGAGATCGAGCGTATTTCAGGTGTTGCTTTTGAAATGGCACGCACACGTCAGAATAAAGTCTGCTCCATGGAAAAACGCAATGTAATGAAATCTGGCGTTCTTTGGAATGACGTTGTGACTGCTACTCATGGTGCCAATTATTCAGATGTTGAACTAAGTCATATGCTCGCTGATGCAGGTGGTATGCAACTTGTTCGCTGGCCAAAACAGTTTGACGTCATTGTTTGTGATAATCTGTTTGGCGATATGCTCTCTGATATTGCAGCAATGCTCACCGGTTCACTTGGCATGTTGCCATCAGCATCACTTGGTGCGCCAGACGCAAAAACTGGAAGCCGCAAAGCGCTTTACGAACCCGTTCACGGTTCAGCGCCTGATATTGCAGGCCAAGGCATTGCAAACCCAATTGCGATGATTTCGTCTTTTGCGATGTGTCTTCGCTATTCATTCAACATGGTTGACGAAGCAAACATGGTTGAAAAAGCCATTGCTAACGTATTGGATACAGGCAAACGCACTGGCGATATTATGTCAGAAGGCGCGACCCAGATCTCAACAAGCCAGATGGGTGATGCAATCTTGGCTGAATATGCATCTCTATTGGGTTAATCCTTCATTTAACGCTTTAAGTTAGATTGACTCTTAAGAAAAATCGGGGCATTAACCGCCCCGATAGGTATGAAAAAGAATTGTAATGACTTCAATTGAATTGCAAAATTTAAATTTGGTGAATGTGGCAAGCGTTAGCTTGTCCGCAGCGCAATCCGCTTTTTCGAATTCTATCGCCAAAACGGCAATCAAGACGACAAAAACAACGTAACACCTCTCGTCTGCCGCACTCTCCCCGGTAGTCGGGGATGAGGCCACGTTGAAAGTGGTCAAGAATGCGGAGAGAGACAGGACAATCAAAATGAGTTTTAAAATTGCAATCGCCGGTGCTACTGGCAATGTTGGGCGCGAAATGCTCAATATTCTCGAAGAGCGCGGCTTTCCCGCATCTGAAATCATCCCGCTCGCTTCTTCTCGCTCTGTTGGCAGAGAAGTCTCGTATGGTGATAAGACGCTCGTTGTTAAAAATCTTGAAGCCCATGACTTTTCAAAAACTGACATTTGTCTCATGTCAGCCGGTGGTTCGGTGTCAAAAAAAATGTCACCAAAAATCGGAGCGCAAGGCTGTGTAGTCATCGATAATTCATCGGCTTGGCGTTATGACGCTGAAGTTCCTCTGATCGTTCCTGAAGTAAACCCTGAAGCAATTGACGGGTTTACAAAAAAGAACATCATTGCCAATCCAAACTGCTCAACGGCCCAATTGGTTGTTGCGTTAAAACCACTGCACGATAAAGCAAACATCAAACGTATTGTGGTTTCAACTTACCAGTCCGTATCAGGCGCCGGTAAGGATGGTATGGATGAGTTGTTTAATCAAAGCCGCGCGGTTTTCGTTGCCGACCCGATTGAAAACAACGTGTTTACAAAACGCATCGCGTTTAACGCTATTCCGCATATCGATGAATTTATGGAAGATGGCTATACGAAAGAAGAATGGAAAGTTCTAGCAGAGACCAAGAAAATGCTAGATCCGAAAATCAAAGTCACTTGCACTGCAGTTCGTGTTCCTGTCTTCATTGGTCATGCTGAATCTATCAACATTGAATTTGAAAACGAAATTACAGCCGATGAAGCGCGCAATATCCTGCGGGAAGCTCCTGGTTGTTTGGTCGTTGATAAGCATGAAGATGGTGGCTATGTCACACCATATGAATGTGCGGGTGAAGATGCGACTTACATCTCACGTATTCGCGAAGATGCAACGGTTGAAAATGGCTTGAACATTTGGGTTGTATCCGACAATTTGCGCAAGGGCGCGGCATTAAATACGGTTCAGATCGCTGAACTTTTGGTCAATCGTGGTTTGATTAAAGCAAAATAACAAATACCGATCATTCTCAACTCATATTAAAACGGCATTTATCAAACAGATGGAAGTGTCGTTTTTTTGTTTTCTAGGTTAAGTTATGCTCATTCCAAAATGATTCGATAAGATTTAGACCTCGCGGGGAGCGTTCAATGATCAAGAAATCTACTATTGCAGTGACACTTTTGGTAGCTTTGACATTTTCAACACCAGCATTGGCGTTGAGCTGTTCAAACACATCAGGCAATTTCTCAAAATGGGTTGGTGAATTTAAAAAAGAAGCCGCTCGTAAAGGTGTATCAAAAAGAACGCTGGATCGTGCTTTTGCAAAAGCATCCTATGCGAAAAAAACGATTAGCCTTGACCGAAACCAACGTAGTTTCAAACTGTCCTTTAATCAGTTCATGCAAAAACGTGGCGCACCGGCCATCATTTCTCGCGGCAAGAAGCTAAAAAAGACAAATTCGGCATTGTTTAACCGCTTGGAAAAGAAATATGGCGTTCCTGCTGGCGTTTTAATTGCGATTTGGGGCATGGAATCTGGATTTGGGCGCTTCAGCGGCAATCAACATACTGTTTCAGCCGTTGCCACACTGTCATATGATTGCAGGCGATCGGAATTTTTCACAACACAAC
>CAJQOR010000106.1 GCA_905479965.1 uncultured Rhizobiaceae group bacterium
ATGTGGATTTTGAAACGCTCATGCACGTCTCTCATGCGGCCGGGTCGCATATACACGGCGTGATGCATCAAGGTGATTTTCTGGTTGGTTTAGGATTGTTGCAACGCGCTGGCGCACTTGGTCACAACAAAGATCATGCGACACAGCAAGAAATCAGAAGTGCCGTCGAACGCCTTGCCGGCGAGGGTCAAGGCAATATGGGTGAATTATTTAAGGTCTTAGCAATTAGCGGTGCTCCAATTCAACTTGCGCCATTTATAGCTGGTGACACTATCTCAAAAGAAGAGAATCATCCAAACTAACGCTTCGTAAAATTGAAAACGCGCACCAAAAAAACATTGATGGTGATGCAAGAGGTGTCATCAGTGAATTCAAAATCAGATGCTCAGTGTGTTAAAAGCCCAAAACTGAAAGAGATTCAAACTCAATCAGGTATCACCCATGGCTTCTTCACCCGCCATGGCGGCTGTTCCGATGGCATTTTTTCAAGTTTAAATGCAGGATTGGGGTCTGGTGACGAGACGGCGAGCATAGTTGAAAACAGAAAACGTATTTGTGATGCTTTGGGCACGACACCTGCAAAATTAGCAACGCTGCATCAACACCATTCAGCAGACGTTTTTGTTGCAACTGGCGGCATTGAAAGTGACCGCCCAAAAGCCGATGGGATTGTCACCAATACCCCGGGAACTGCGGTGGGAGTGGTCACTGCCGATTGCGGCCCGGTGTTATTTGCAGACCCAGAAAACAAGGTCATTGGCGCTGCCCATGCAGGTTGGCGTGGTGCATTTGATGGTGTGTTGCAAAACACAATTGAAACGATGATTGAACTTGGTGCAAAGCGTGAGAGCATAATAGCAACCCTTGGGCCATGCATTTCTCAAAAAAATTACGAAGTTGGGCCAGAGTTTTATCAACGCTTTATCGACAAAGACAAAAGCCTATCTCAATACTTCAAACCATCTAGTGCAAAAAACCACTATCTTTATGACTTGAATGCCTTCATTCAAGACCAGCTAAAGTCTGCGGGTGTAATAGCTGAGGATCTGGCGGTTTGTACATATGATGAAGACAACGGTTATTTTTCCTACAGGCGCACAACACATCGCAGCGAAAAAGACTATGGCCGACAACTCTCTCTTATTACGTTAGGTTAAATCAATGCCAATTTATTTCACTGATGATGAGTATAAAGCCCGCGTAGAGCAAGTTCGCTCAGGCATGAATGAAAACAACAATGATGCCATGCTAATCTTTGCACAAGAGAGTATGTATTGGTTGACTGGCTATGACACGTTTGGATATTGCTTTTTCCAATGTTTGATCCTGACGCAAACTGACATGATCTTGCTGACCCGGTCTGCAGATTTACGCCAAGCGCAACAAACATCTAATATCGGCGATATTCGCATTTGGAAAGATAGTGCGAATGCAAATCCAGCATCTGACCTCAAGGCGATATTATCTGAACTGGGCTTATCGGGTAAAAATCTCGGTATCGAACTCGACACACACGGATTAACAGCAGCGAACTATCGCAAAGTCACAGGTCAATTAAACGACTTTGCTGAACTGGTTGATCAATCTTATCTCATTAGCGAACTACGACTTGTCAAAAGTGAGCAAGAAATCGAATATGCAAAGCGCGCTGGTGCTTTAGCTGATGATGCGCTGGATGCAGCAATTGCTGCCATTAAATCAGACGGAGATGAAGCGTCTGTACTTGCAGCCATGCAAGGTGTGATCTTTGCAAATGGTGGAGACTATCCAGGAAACGAGTTCATTATTGGATCGGGCAAAGACGCCCTCCTTTGTCGGTATAAATCCGGCCGCCGTAAACTCTTAAAAGATGATCAGTTAACTTTGGAGTGGGCTGGATCATTTGCCCATTATCATGCAGCCATGATGCGCACCATAATCATCGGCAAACCAAAACCACTTCATGGCAAGCTGTTTGAAGCAAGCCAAGAAGCACTCATTGCTGTGGTTGATAATATGCAACCGGGCAAAACATTTGGTGATGTGTTTCAAGCGCATGCAGATGCATTGGACGCACATGGATTATCCAACCATCGTTTAAACGCATGCGGTTATTCACTTGGTGCGCGCTTTACGCCTTCTTGGATGGAGCATCAGATGTTTTACGAGAACAATCCGCAGGAAATTAAACCAGGGATGACACTGTTTGCACATATGATCATAGCTGATTCTGAAACGGAAACCGCGATGACACTCGGCCAAACCTTCTTGACCACAGAGGCAAAGGCTGAGAACTTATCTAAAAACGGCTTCGACTTAATCCAGTGTTGATACTAAACTATCGTATTCATTGAAGGTAAGCACAGCGCATGGCATTTAAATATATGAGTTTGGTGGGATTGGTCTCACTTATAGTTTTTGCCCTTACTGGCTGCAACAGCACAGAAAGTGTGCTTCAACCCATACCCAATGCCAGCACAACCACGTCGACCCCAACTTCAACTGCGGTTACTCAAGTTGTAAACCAAGGCATATTGGTAAGCTTTCTCCCCGTAACTGGCGCGCCGGCAGATAAACTAAGTATCTTATCGCAAACATTAGCCCAAAAAACCAAAGAGAACGGTATTACCATCGTGTCGACATCCAATGCTGAGGCGCAATACGCCATCAAAGGATTTTTGTCTGCCTTCTCTGATGAAGCGAACACAACAATTGTTTACGTTTGGGATATTTTAGATCCAACAGGTGCGCGGCTTTACCGAATCCAAGGACAAAGTGACACAATTGGTGCTGGAGCAGACCCATGGCAGTTTGTAACACCGCAAGTCATGCAAGAAATTGCCAACAAAAGTGTAACGGAATTCACAAATTGGCAAAGACAACAGAGCTAACAGCCACCTTAAACGTTTTAAATCGGAACCAACTTCAGGATTCTGTCAAGAATTGCATTTTTATGTGGAAAGGTTCTTGAAATCGTCGTAAAGGCCGCTAAAAGCACAGCCATAGCGCTTTGGCAGAGTTGATTACCTGGGCCAAATGCGCATGCATGTAACATACGTTATATGCGGGACCCAATTGTAGAGATACGGGCGGAACAAGATGAAGATTTTTGCGGGCAACTCAAACCAGCAACTGGCGGAGAATATTTGCCAATACCTTAACCTTCATCTTGGAAAGGCAAGCGTTAGACGCTTTGCTGACCAAGAGATATTTGTTGAAATTCAAGAAAATGTTCGGGGTGAAGATGTCTTCATCGTTCAGTCGACATCCTATCCTGCCAATGACAATCTGATGGAGCTTTTGATCATGATCGACGCAGCGAGACGTTCGTCTGCACGCAGGATCACAGCAGTGCTCCCATATTTTGGATATGCCCGTCAGGATCGTAAACCCGGTCCCCGCTCACCAATCTCAGCTAAACTTGTTGCAAACCTGATTACAGAAGCAGGTGCAGACCGAGTTTTAACCATGGATCTTCATGCTGGCCAGATCCAAGGCTTCTTTGACATTCCTACTGACAATCTTTTTGCGATGCCGACTTTGGCGCGTGACATCAAAGAACGTTATGAAAAAGGCAGCTTAATGGTTGTTTCACCCGATGTTGGCGGTGTGGTTCGCGCCCGCGCATT
>CAJQOR010000107.1 GCA_905479965.1 uncultured Rhizobiaceae group bacterium
CATAGCCATCAACCTTTTGAGGCGGCGGTCGAAAACACCTTTGTGAACGTCAATCCAACATCCACGCTAAAGCTTGGTCAAGCGCGGGGCATTGCTATGTTGGTGCCAGCACGTGCCGGATTGCGGGTGTCTGAATATGCACCAAATGCTGTGAAAAAGTCAGTTATTGGTGTTGGTCATGGCGATAAAAAACAAATTCATATGATGGTCAAAGTTTTGATGCCAAAAGCTGAATTTAAAAGCGATGATGCAGCTGATGCCTTGGCAATTGCGATTTGTCATGCTCATAATCGCACAGCGATAAACCACAAATTAGCGGCGTTATAGATATGATTGGCAAACTTAAAGGAACCATAGACGAGATTGCAGACGATCATATTTTGGTTGATGTGCATGGCGTTTGTTATGTTGCATTTTGTTCATCTAGAACGCTCGGAGCTGTTGGCTCGCAGGGTGAAGCGGTCATATTGTTTATTGAGACCTATGTGCGCGAAGATCAGCTCAAGCTATTTGGTTTTAAAACTGAAGCTGAACGCGAGTGGTTTAAACTTTTGCAAAGTGTTCAAGGTGTTGGTGCAAAAGTGGCGCTCGCGATTTTATCAACATTGTCAGCGTCAGATTTAGCCAATGCTATCGCGCTACAAGATAAAGCGATGGTCGCGCGTGCCCCAGGCATTGGGCCAAAAGTCGCGCAACGCATTGTCACAGAGCTTAAAAACAAAGCCCCAGCTCTTGGTGGAATTGACGCGCCAGATATGGGATTGAAGCAAGAAATCGGTGAGGGTGTTGCATCCGCACCTGTTGCAGACGCTGTTTCTGCGCTGTGTAATCTTGGTTATTCTCGAGATCAGGCAGCGGGCGCGGTCGGTGCTGCGGTTCGTGATGCTGGGGAAGATGCTGATAGTGCAAAACTCATTCGTTTAGGCCTGAAAGAGCTAGCTAGGTGAGTGAAAAATTCGACCAACAGAGAGCCATTGATTCAGCTGTTGCGTATTTTCTTGCCGCTGAACGATGTGTTTTTGATCTAGAGTTTGGTAAATATCCTTCTCACTCGGTGGTTGCTCCGAAGATAACAAATTGCGCGTTTTCTGTTGAATTAGTATTGAAAACACTACTTTTTTGTCATGGAATATGTGTTCCAAGAACTCACAGCATTAGAAAGCTGTATGATCGCATTCCTGTCGATAAAAATGCGTTTCTACAATCGTTAGCCGAAGATCAATATCAAATGCCGCCAATACCCGAATACCAAATGGAGGGATTTGCTGTACCTTCTACTTTAGATGAAATTGACAAGTATTTTGAAGACTGGCGTTATGTTTTTGAGCATGAATATCTGGAGGCTAGTTATGATAAGGTTCGAAGAGTGTTTATTTTATGTTATCAAGAAGTTCGTCGTGTGAATCCAGAATTAATTAGTATATACGAGAAAAACTGGGGTGAATTTGAACCAGATTTTATGGAAGCTTTTGGTTTGAATAGTAGGTCTTATAAATTGAACAATGTCTGAACAAAATCCAATCCTTGATCCTGAAAAGCATGGCGAAGACATAGAAGCCAATTTGCGTCCGCAATCTCTTGATGATTTTACAGGTCAGGCGGAAGCGCGTGCGAATTTAAAGATCTTTATTGAAGCTGCGAAAAATCGCGGTGAAGCGCTTGATCATGTGTTGTTTGTCGGGCCGCCCGGATTGGGTAAGACGACGTTGTCGCAAATTATGGCCAAAGAACTTGGGGTGAACTTCAGATCAACATCGGGTCCTGTGATCGCAAAGGCGGGTGATTTAGCCGCGCTTTTAACCAATTTGGAAGAGCGCGATGTATTGTTCATCGATGAGATCCATCGGTTAAACCCCGCCGTTGAAGAGATCTTATATCCAGCAATGGAAGATTTTCAGCTTGATTTGATTATCGGTGAGGGACCAGCTGCTAGATCGGTAAAGATTGATCTGGCCAAATTCACGCTTGTTGCCGCAACAACGCGTCTTGGCTTGCTCACCAATCCTTTGCGTGACCGATTTGGCATTCCGGTCAGGTTGCAATTTTATACAGTTAAAGAGCTTGAAGCCATCGTGCGGCGTGGTGCGCGTATCATGGGTCTGAATATGACCGATGAAGGTGCGCAAGAGATTGCTCGTCGCGCCCGCGGGACACCTCGTATTGCGGGTCGATTACTGCGCCGTGTGCGTGATTTTGCAGAAGTGGCAAAAGCTGAAGCGGTGACAAAAGAAATTGCTGATAATGCGCTCACGCGTTTATCCGTTGACGCTGCTGGGCTTGATCAGCTTGATCGTCGTTATCTGACGATGATTGCAAATAATTTTGGCGGCGGCCCCGTTGGGATTGAAACAATTGCAGCTGGTTTGTCAGAGCCACGTGATGCAATTGAAGATATTATCGAACCTTATCTTATTCAGCAGGGTTTTATTCAGCGCACACCGCGAGGTCGGGTTTTGACCGCAAATGCATGGAAGCATTTGGGGCTTAATCCGCCGAAAGATTTTGATGCGCAACAAACGAACCTTTTTCAAGACGGGGATTAATTTAAAATGTCAGAGCACTTTTCAGGTGAATTAACTGAAAATGGTCACCGTCTTGTCCAACGCGTATATTATGAAGATACCGATTTTTCAGGCGCGGTATATCACGCGCGATATCTCCACTTTATGGAGCGGGCCAGAACGGAGTTTATCCGCTGTAAGGGGCTTATTCAAAGTGAAAGCCATGGCACTGATAATCCCGCCGATGCTATGGCATTTATGGTTGGCCGCATTGAAATAGACTATCGCAGGCCAGCGCGAATGGATGATGTTTTAACCATCACAACCGAGCCAATTCGTGCAAAAGGCGCACGTATGATCCTATTACAAACGATCCATCGCGCGGAAGAATTGTTAATCGAAGCCCAGGTCACCGTTGCATGTGTCAATGGTCATGGTCGACCACGCCGCCTTCCAGAGGCACTTCTTTAAGCTGTTTTCGTTCAAATTCGCGTGAACTTCAGCCCAAAACAGTGAATCCTAACCCTTCATTAACCATAATTATGGCCTAGTGAACGGGATTTTCGTGTTGTTGGGATTTGCGCCAAACTTTAAACGCAATTTTTCGACACAAGAAGCTGAAGTTGAGCTTTTATTGATCACTCAGGGTCTTTTTTGTCATTGGAAGACTGGGTGCCAAAGCTCACATTTAGACTGTTTTAAAGGGACTTGATATGGAACAGGTTGGCTTGGCCGCAACGTCAGAAGTTACGCTGCTGTCATTATTTCTGGAAGCTGGATTTATTGTTAAACTGGTGATGATCGGATTGGTTGCTGCATCTATTTGGACGTGGGCAATCGTTGTCGATAAAGTCATGGCCTACAATAAATTCAAACGTCAGCTCGATCGTTTTGAAGATTTGTTTTGGTCTGGTCAATCACTTGAAGAGCTTTATCGCTCCTTGTCCGACCGTAAGAAAAACACTGGCATGAGCGCAATTTTCCTTGCCGCCATGCAAGAATGGAAAAAATCATTTGAGCGCGGTGCGAAATCTCCTATGGGGTTACAGATGCGGATCGATAAAGCGATGGATGTTTCTTTGTCGCGTGAGTCAGATGCATTGGAAGCGCGCCTTGGTTGGTTGGCAACAATCGGGTCAGCCGCACCGTTTATCGGTTTATTCGGAACGGTTATCGGTATTATGACATCCTTCCAAGCGATTGCGGGCTCTAAGTCAACAAACCTTGCTGTTGTAGCACCCGGGATTGCTGAAGCGTTGCTTGCAACGGCAATTGGTCTGCTCGCAGCCATTCCTGCGGTTATTGCTTATAATAAATTTTCATCAGATGCAGCGAAATTGAGCGGCCGGATGGAAGGTTTTGCTGACGAATTTTCTGGCATTTTGTCGCGTCAGCTTGATGAACGTCAGCAAATGCAGGCGCAACAAACAACCCAGCATGCAACCCAACAATCTGGACAACAACCACCTCGCCAGAATATCCACCCACAAGCTCAATCAACAGGGATCTAAGCTATGGGAATGAGCATGCAAGGCGCATCTGGTCGCCAATCCTCACGTAGACGTGGTCGCAAGATGCAGCCGATGAGCGAAATCAACGTAACGCCATTTGTTGATGTGATGTTGGTTTTATTGATCATCTTCATGGTCGCCGCTCCGCTATTGACTGTCGGTGTTCCCATTGACCTGCCAGAAACAGAAGCGAAAGCACTTAATTCTGATACGCAGCCGATTACCGTATCTGTCAATTCTGAAGGAGGCATACTCTTACAGGAAACAGAGATCGCGTTAAATGAAGTTGTACCAAAATTGGAAGCGATTTCGACAACTGGCTTTAGCGAACGTATTTATGTGCGTGGCGATGCCAATGCAGATTATGGGACTGTGATGAAAGTCATGGCACGTATTTCAGCTGCTGGGTTTAAAAATCTAGGTTTGGTTACCCAGCAGGAGCAGGATGGTTAAGCCATGCAGCTAAGCCTTTCCATTTCAACCGTTGTGCATGTCGGGCTCCTTGGATGGGCGCTTGTATCTTTTGGTGCGCCGCAAACACTTGAAGTGGCGGATGTTGAAGCTGTCCCGGTTTCTATTGTTCCAATTGAAGATCTAACGCGTGTTGTTGAAGGTGAGAAAGATGCGGATGCGAAAATCAAACCCGCTCCAAGCCCAACCAAAACCCAAACAAAAGTTGAAGATGCACAAAATGCTGGTGAAAACGAAGTTGATTTAAAAAGTTTAGATGTTCCGGTGCCAAGTCAAACAGAGGTTGTGTCAAAAGCACCTCCGAAATCTGAAGATAAACCAAAGCCCGCGCCGGAACCGGAGGCAAAACCTGAGCCGGTGCGTGAAGTAAAACCTGAACCTGAAAAACCAAGTGCACCCGCAACTGAAATTGCAGCATTACCTGAACCCGCAGCGCCTGCGCTATCTGA
The DNA here is from genome assembly GCA_905479965.1 of uncultured Rhizobiaceae group bacterium. The sequence continues at coordinate 4,933 of CAJQOR010000107.1, forward strand.
TCCCGTTCAAGATGCTATTAATAATGCCGAACCTGTTGCTGAGCAGCCAGTGGCGTTGCCGAAAACTGGTCCTATACCAGTGTTTCGAGATGATGTAGCGCCTGCAAAAACCGCTAAAACACCTGATCGTAAGAAAGTTGAAGCCACGCAAAGCGCATCGAAATCTCAACGCGAGAGTGATTTTAATTCAGATGAAATTGCATCATTGTTAAATAAACAAGATGCACAAGGTGGTGGGGCTAAAACGTCTCAACAGCAGGCTGGACTTGGCGCACAAACATCAAAACCAGCAGGCCGTTTGTCACAAAGTGAAATGGATGCGTTGCGGGGGCAGATTCAACGTTTTTGGAATATCATACCAGGTCTTGCAGATGGCGGGGATATCCGAATAACTGTGTCTATGCAGCTTGACCGCGCTGGTAATATTGTTGGCCAACCTGATGTGAGCGCAACGGGTGGTTCTCAATCAACGCGCCAAACACTCGCGGGCAGTGCCCGTCGTGCGGTGTTACGTGCGCAGCCTTTTGAATTGCCAGCAGATAAATACGATACCTGGTCTCAGGTCATTGTGAATTTTGATCCAAGCCAATTGTTTTAACAAGATGGTCAATTATTTTAACAACAGGATATAGTTTATGTACTTGATAAATAGAACCTTTGACGCATATAAGCTGATGGTGATGCTTATGGTCGTGGTGGTATTAGGCAGTATCAAACCTAGTTGGGCTGTTGTTGAAATTGATATCAATCAGGCAAATATCGAACCGCTACCGATCGCGATTATTGATTTTATCTCTTCTGACCCCGCAGGTAAGCAAATCAGTGATGTGATTGAAGCTGATCTTGCACGATCTGGTCTTTTCAGCCCTGTTAAAAAAGCCGCTTTCATACAGAAAATTACTGATCCAAATACAACGCCGCGTTTTCCCGACTGGCAGGTTATCAATGCGCAAGCGCTTGTCACCGGCCTTGTCTCACGCGAAGCGGATGGTCGGTTAAAAGTTGAATACCGTTTATGGGATGTGTTTGCTGGTCAGCAATTAACGGGCCAAAGATTATTTGCAAAGTCTGAAAATTGGCGTCGTTTAGCACATATTGTGGCGGATGCGATATATGAACGCCTTACCGGTGAAAAGGGTTATTTTGATACTCGTGTCGTCTTTGTGTCGGAAAGCGGTCCTAAAATAAACCGCGTGAAGCAACTCGCGATCATGGATCAAGATGGCGCTAATATGAAGACACTTACAAATGGCAATGATCTTGTTTTAACGCCGCGTTTTTCCCCAAGCAAACAAGAGATCACTTATATGTCCTTTGAGGGTGGTCAGCCGCGTGTTTATTTATTGCAGCTTGAAACCGGACAGCGTGAACTTGTGGGAAATTTCCCCGGCATGACATTTTCACCGCGGTTTTCTCCTGATGGCCAAAAAGTTATTATGAGCTTGCAAGAAGGCGGCAACGCAAACATCTACACAATGGATTTGCGTTCGCGTCAAACAACACGACTTACCAACACCGCTGCAATTGATACATCACCTTCTTATTCACCTGATGGCTCGCAGATCGTATTTGAATCTGATCGCGGTGGTCGCCAGCAACTATATATCATGGATGCAGGTGGTGGTAATCAGCGCCGGATCTCTTTTGGTAACGGTTCTTATTCAACCCCCGTTTGGTCACCACGTGGCGATTTGATCGCATTTACAAAACGTGCAGGTGGTAAGTTTTCTATCGGTGTGATGAAAACAGATGGGTCTCGCGAGCGAATTTTAACAACGGGATTTCATAATGAAGGGCCAACCTGGGCACCAAATGGCCGCGTCCTAATGTTCTTTCGCCAGCCAGCTGGTGCGGGTGGCCCTCAGCTGACAAGCATTGATTTAACCGGTTATAACGAACAACGCATTGCGACACCAAATTTTGCTTCAGATCCTGCTTGGTCGCCATTATTGGAATAGTCAAAACATCGCCACATTTGGGCCATCAAACAACCACAATTGCGGGCTTTTTACGGGTGAAAAAGGTTTTATTAACCCTGTTCGTTGAGGGCGAATTAACCGAGAGTGGTTAGAATTTGTCAACTGTAAATTCATGAAGGAGACCGACAATGAGCGGTATCGAGTTTTTATCTCGGAATAGAACAATCGTTGCATTGTTTTTGGTTTTAACGCTTGCGGGCTGCGCATCGAAAAAGACGTTGCCTAACAATGCTGCTGATTTAGGTTTGACGGCTAATGGTGCTGTCCCAGGTTCGCAACAAGATTTTACACAAAATATTGGCGATAAGATTTTCTTCAATACCGATTCAGCTGTCATCAGACCAGATGCAGCGGTTATTTTGACCAAGCAAGTTCAGTGGCTCAACCAGTATCCAAATCGTGTTGTGACAATTGAAGGTCATGCCGATGAACGCGGTACACGTGAATATAACCTTGCCTTGGGAGCGCGACGCGCGGCAGCGACACGCGAATATCTAATCTCTCGCGGTCTTGCAACATCTCGCGTTAAGACATTGTCGTTCGGTAAAGAACGCCCAGTTGCAGTATGTGATGACATTTCATGTTGGTCGCAGAACAGACGTGCAATTACACTTCTAGCTGGTAGCTAGAACTTCAAAAATATATTAAAATCAGGCAGCCTATGGCTGCCTTTTTTATATGTGGAGGAAATTATGTCTGATGCGAAAACCAAGCCGACTGATGCATCCGTAACCGACTTTATCCATAGTGTTGACAATAAGCGACGGCGAGAAGATGCCCTTTTGCTAAACGACTTGTTTGAAAAAACCTCGGGTTATGAGCCTGTGATGTGGGGCAAAAGTATTATTGGCTTTGGCAGATATTGCTACACATATAAAACGGGTCGCAAAGGCGAGTGGATGCTTACGGGTTTTTCACCGCGAAAGGCGCATCAGGTTATCTATTTAATGGGTTGCTATGTTGATGGCGGGTTTGATATGCAAGATGAGCTGTTTAGCAAATTGGGTAAACACAAAATGGGCGCGTCTTGCCTTTATATCAACAAACTTTCAGATATAGATATTCCTGTGCTTGAAGAGCTTGTTATAAGGTCTTGCGCACTCATGAGAGACAAATATCATTGATATAAATTTCTCATTTGTTTACATCTGGGCTATGGGAATAAAAAGTCGTCTGCTAAGTCAGCTTTTGATTTATTATGTGGGAACAAACTAATGGCAAAATTACTGCGTTATGCCGTGCTATCTTATTTGACTTTAACAATTGGTGTTGCGAGCGCGCAAAATCTTTTCGGTACAATTGATATACCTGAACCTCCGTTGCCAATAGTGCAGGTTCAAGTTCAGGATCAATCATTAAAAATTGGACAGCTTGAAGAACAGGTGCGTCAGCTTACCGGCCGGCTTGAAGAACTCGGGTTTCAAATGTTGCAAATGCAAGAGCAAATGCGGCAGATGCAACAAGATAATGAGTTCCGTTTTCAGGATTTGGAGAAATCTAGTAATTCTGATCAAACGAACTTGGTGCCCAAGAGCCCGCGTATTAATAATCAGGACACAGCGACTATAACGCTTGGAACCCCGGAATTTGATGCAAATGGCAATCTGGTTGAAGGTGTAACCGTTGGCTCGGTTGGTGATGTTGCAGCGGGGGAATTGTACAAACAAGGTTACTCGCAAATTCTTGCAGGTGATTATTCCGATGCAGCTTCAACATTTCAAACTTATATCAATCAATACCCCGACGAGAACCAAGTTTCTGATGCGTATTTCTGGTTAGGTGAAGCGTATTATTCGCAAGGTTCTTTTAAAGATGCAGCGCGTACATTTTTAGATGCGCATAAAGCTTATCCCGATGCCAATAAAGCACCCGACACATTACTTAAATTGGGCATGTCGCTTGTTGCGCTAGACAATCGTGAGACAGCTTGTGCCACATATAATGAAGTGGGCGTTAGATACCCAGCCGCTTCAAAATCTATCAAAGACAAAGTCGCCAGTGAACAATCTCGCGCACAATGCTAATTGTGGTTTACACAAATTAGCGGAAAACTTTCTCCTTAAATTAAAAGATGGGCCTCTAGCCATTGCCGTATCTGGCGGTAGCGATTCTATGGCCGTCTTGGATTTACTTTCAAAAGCCAATTCACAAAACAGAACTCTTCATTGTTTTACTGTTGATCATCAACTTCGAGAAGAAGCGAAGCTGGAAGCTCAATTTGTTTCAGATTTTTGCGCTGAAAGAAATATCGCGCATCAAACACTTGTCTGGGATGAAACAAAACCCACGACGGGTCTTCAAAATGCGGCGCGATGGGCGCGTTATAAGTTACTTGATCAGGCCTGTAATGATATTGGTGCTGTTGGGTTGGTAACTGGGCATAATTTGGATGACCAGATTGAAACCGTGCATATGAGATTACAACGCGATAAAACCGGTGAGGGAACTGGTTTATCTGGAATGGCAAATGCTGTGTTGTTTTTTCAGTCTATGTGGGTGCTACGACCATTTTTATCGATTGGAAAACAAGAACTCAAAGATCATATGTTGCGTTCATCGTTGAACTGGAAAGAAGACGCTTCGAACATAGATGAAAAATACGAACGTGTTCGAGTACGCCATCTTGCAGATCGTGATGTTAATGTAAGTGATATTGCGGCTCATGCTGGCAACCGCAAATCTATCTCAAGCTCCGCCGCTCGGTTTATTTCTCAAAACTGCCAGAGTGCAAACGGTCTTGTCTTTGAACTAATGATCTCAGGTCATAGACAACAGGTCTTGGAAAAAGTACTGGAAGTGCTGGTTCATGTGATTGGTGGGCGCGACCGATCACTCAGTAGGGATGATATTATCTCGCTATATGAATTTGCTATGTCAGAAAGTAATGCGCGTAAAACGATGGGGCGCGTTATTTTGGATAAGGGCAAAAACGTGATCCGATTATACCGTGAAAACCGTGGGTTTGATGAAAGCACTATTAATAGTGGTGAAGAGATGAATTGGGATGGGCGTTTCATAATTGAAAACCTTAGCAAAGATAACTGCTGTATTATTTGCCAAGACGCTAATGAGTTTGGTTGCCCGCCAATGATCAAATGGCATGGTGATGAAGAATGGTTACCTGCCTCAAGCTCTGAGTTGTTGAGCATCAAGCCGATCATAAATAAATACGACCAAGTGTTGTCTGAATTTGATTTTGAATTGGCTAACTCTATTGCACGACTTATCGGAAAGTCTGAGTATTTACTGCCCTTTGATAACGCTAAAGTGCAAAATCAAGAGCTATGACGGGAAATATCTGCACATCTGGCTGATATCTTGTGTCGCACCGACTTGGCAATTGCGAATAAGCTCCCTATATGATGTTACCAGAGGGCACAATTGTGTGCCGAAATGGTGTCGGGGATATCGATGAACCCTAATTTTCGTAATTTTGCTTTATGGGCAATCATAGCTCTTTTATTGATTGCTCTTTTTAATATGTTCCAAAGCCCTACAGATAGTGCTAGCGGGACGAAAATAGCTTATTCACAATTCCTACAGGACGTGGATGCTGGACAGATTAATGAGGTGACCATATCTGGTGATCAGATCTTTGGTTCTTATAGCGGTTCTGGCGGTAAATTTCAGACTTATTCTCCAGGGGATAATGATCTGGTCCAACGACTTGAAGCGAACAATGTGACAATCAATGCGCAGCCTGAATCCGATGGATCAAATAGCTTCTTGGGCTATTTCATTTCGTGGTTGCCAATACTTGTGATTTTGGGTGTGTGGATTTTCTTCATGCGACAGATGCAAGGTGGATCTCGCGGCGCGATGGGCTTTGGGAAATCCAAAGCTAAATTGCTGAACGAGACACAAGGTAAAATCACATTTGAAGATGTTGCCGGTGTTGATGAAGCCAAAGAAGATTTGGAAGAGATTGTTGAGTTTCTTCGTGATCCGCAAAAGTTCCAAAGACTTGGTGGTCGAATCCCGCGTGGCGTATTGCTTGTTGGACCTCCAGGAACTGGTAAAACGCTTCTTGCACGTTCTGTTGCTGGCGAAGCCAATGTTCCGTTCTACACAATTTCGGGCTCTGACTTTGTTGAAATGTTCGTGGGTGTTGGTGCATCGCGTGTACGTGACATTTTTGAACAGGCGAAAAAGAACGCACCTTGTATCGTATTCATCGATGAAATCGACGCAGTTGGCCGTCATCGTGGCGCG
>CAJQOR010000108.1 GCA_905479965.1 uncultured Rhizobiaceae group bacterium
TTATCACTGGATCTATTGGAACTGTTTCAAACGGTGAGCAGCGCTCTCCAGATTTTTCAAAGAAGCAATATACCATTCGCCATTCCATTACGCAGTCTCCGGGTGAGGCATGTGTGATTTATGATATCGATCCTCAAGCGAATAACTGCGAATAGGGAGTGCTATGTTAAAATTAATTAAAAGATTCTCGTCTGATGAAAATGGCGCAACAGCAATCGAATACGGCTTGATCGCTGGTTTGATTGGCATGTCTGTCGTTTCTGGTGCAACCCTTATCGGCGATGGCATCGAAGGTATATTTGGCGAAATCGACGATGCTATTCCAGATGTTCCTGAAGCTGGCGAATAGCACTTCTCCTAATTCTTTAATTTGATTTCATCAACATTTAGCGCGTCGGATAATCGTGTTTTTGCACTGCCCGGCTTTAGCGGTTTTTGCTGGCTTTGGTGTGGTTTCCAGCCTGCTAAATAGATAATTGTAAAACTTGCTCGAATGCGGCCATCAGGATCTGAAAATCTTTCGGCATAGACTTCATTCACGCGCCTGAAAAAGGCTTTTGAAACAGGTTTTTTGCTGCGGTCTGTGAGTGGATTTGTCATTCCCATTGCGCGTAAATCTTTCATCAGAGCCGTTGCATCGTCATAGCGCACCGTCAATGTATCACTATCAATCACTGGAAGTGCAAACCCAGCGCGTTGCAGCAATCCGCCATAGTCGCGAATATCGGCAAAGGGGATCACTCGTGCGCTTGCACCGCCATAAAGCTCACTCTCAGTGGTTAACAGAGCTTCTCGAAGTTCTTGCAATGTACCAGCGCCAAGCACAGAGGCCATAAATAAACCGTCTTCTTTGAGTGCTTTGTGAGACTGTGCAAATAGGCCTGGAGTATCGTTGGTAAGGTGCAGTGATGCGGGCGATAAGACCAAATCAAATGACGCATTGGCGAGATTTAATGCTTCTTTGTTTATTGTGTCTGCTAACTGGTTTTCACGATTATAATAGCTAAATTCACTGGCTTGACCTCTGTCAACTATCTGATTGGAAAGCGCTTTATTGTATCCATAGAGCTGGATTGGCCTATCAAAGGTTCTTTCGATAAGCGAAAGCCGCTCATCCATTTCTTCTGCAATATATTTTAAAAGAAAATCGGCACCTTGAACGTCAGCTGTTTGTGCTCGTTTTTGCCGACGGCGTAACAATTCCAGATCGATAATGGGTTTAACGGTCACGTTGTTCTCTTTCGTTGCAGATAGTGAATAGATAATTCTGCTCGCTTAACTGACAATGTCGATATAAAGTCAAGCCATGGATGGTACGAAACAATACAAAAATCTAAAAGTTCCGGCAATGCCGCAGTTGTTTAAACCAGCAACAACACTCTTGTCTTGGGTCAATAATTTTGTTTATCCGCCAAATTGTATAAATTGTGGATTGTTATTAAGCCAGCATGACGCTTTGTGCACCAGTTGCTGGAATGAAGTTCAGTTTATCGATGCGCCGTATTGTGCAGTTACGGGACGACCATTTGCTTATGAGTTGGGTGATGGGATTGTTTCAGCAGATGCAATAGCTGATCCGCCGCCATATAAACGTGCGCGTTCTGCGGTTTTATATGATGGTATTGCGCGACAAATGGTGCATCAGCTGAAGTTTAATGATCGCACCGAACTTGCAAACATGATGGCGGGTTGGATGATAAGGGCGGGGCGAGATTGTCTTGCTGATGCTGATTGTATCATGCCTGTACCACTGCACCGATGGCGCCTTATGCGTCGTAAATACAATCAAAGTGCTGAATTGGCGCGTGCAATTTCAAAGAAAACCGGATTACCGCATATGGCATCCACGTTTACACGGCGAAGAAACACAAAGCCTCAAGTTGGACTGGGTGCGCGCGCAAGAATAGATAATGTAAAAGGTGCTTTTGACGTCTCCAATGAGCGCGTGAGTGATATCCTAGGAAAGCGCGTTTTGTTGATCGATGATGTGTTCACAACAGGTGCAACGGTTAATGTTGCAACAAAAGTTTTGTTAAATTCAGGAGCCCGAGAGGTTTCGGTGCTCACATTTGCTCAAGTTGGACGACAATAAGCATTATAACATTGATGTCGGATAAGATGATAATTATATGAAGCTGCCGGGGTCTAAACTTACAATCAAATAGAATGGAATTATTACGTGAAAGACGTTACGATATATACACGCCAATTTTGTGGATTTTGCACAGCTGCAAAACGGTTGCTAGCAGACAAGGGCGTAAAGTTTACCGAACATGACGCAACATTTGATCCTGCTTTAAAACAAGAAATGATTAAGCGCTCGCAAGGTGGAAGCACGTTTCCACAAATTTTTATCGGAAAAGAGCATGTTGGTGGTTGTGATGATTTATTTGCACTTGAGAAAAGTGGCGCACTTGGTGTTATGTTGGAAAAATAATCAAAAAGGTCCGATATGTTAAAAGCTGCTATTATACAAATGCGATCTGGGTTGGTGCCGTCTGATACTGTGACGGCGCTTGAACCTATGATACGAGATGCGGCTTTTAAGGGCGCTGATTATATTCAGACCCCTGAAATGACGGGTTGTGTGCATTCAACTAGCGAAGAGCTTCGCAAAGTTATCGCCAAGCAAGAAGATGACTTAATTAGTAAAATGGCCCAAAGCCTTTCTGCTGAGTTAAGTGTTGCAATTCATATTGGCTCGACGGCTATTGATATTGATGGCGATAAGGTTGCTAATCGCGCGCTTGTTTTTGAAAATGGTGATCTCAAAACACACTATGACAAAATTCATATGTTCGATGTTGATCTTGATAATGGCGAAAGTTGGCGTGAGAGCAATACGTATAAGCCAGGTGAAGAGGCGATCACCGTCGAATTAAAGGGCCATCAATTTGGTCTTGGGATTTGTTATGATGTCCGCTTCCCGCATTTGTTCAGAGATCAAGCGGTCGCTGGCGCTAATATTTTGACAGCACCTGCCGCTTTTACCAAACAAACCGGTGAAGCTCATTGGCATATTTTGCAGCGGGCGCGCGCGATAGAAAACGGTGCCTTCATGATTTCTTCTGCGCAAGGTGGTTTGCACGATGATGGTCGCGAAACTTATGGGCATTCGATCATCATCGACCCATGGGGCAAGATACTCACTGAGATTAACTCTGAAACGCCAGGTGTTGCAATTGCCGACATTGATGTTGAATTATCAATTGCTGCGCGATCAAAAATACCGAATTTGAAAAATGCACGCGAATATAAATTAAAAACCTTGTAAGTTTTAATTATGATCAAATTTAATCTCGCTTGTGAAAATATGCATGACTTCGAAGCCTGGTTTTCATCTGGATCAGACTTTGATGATCAGCAAAGCCGTGGTTTGGTAAGTTGCCCACATTGCGGTTCAATTGATGTGCAAAAGGCGTTGATGGTTCCATCTGTGTCAACGGGACGAGCCAAAGAAGCCAAGCAACAAATGATGATATCTGCTGCACAACAAGAAGCGATGAAAACCGTCAGAGAGATGGTCAATAAAGTTAAATCCAGCACGGAAAATGTTGGCGACAAGTTTTCAGAAGAAGCACGCAAAATCCATTATGGGGAAACTGAAGCGCGCGGTATTCATGGCAATGCATCACTTGATGAAGTGCATGAATTAGTGGAAGAGGGTGTTGAAATTATGCCTTTGCCAGATGTCCCTGAAGATCAGAACTGATCAGACTTGACACTTCGTGTGAAAAATTGGCATTAAGTTGTTATGGGGTGCGCGGGGTGCCCCGTGAGGCGTCAGCTTAAATCCCGTATCTCTTCATAGCTAAAATGCAAGGATACGTCATGGCGTCACCAACAGAAATTTCCGTTCCACAATTATCAAGGCTTATCGGCACGCCTAATTGCCCGGTTATCATCGATGTTCGAACTGATGAAGATTATCAGGATGCGCCCACAATTATTCCCACTGCGAACAGGTGGAGGTTTGATAATATTGAAGCGCTTGTGCCTGCTCTTTCGGACAAGTCCGTTGTAATTTACTGTCAAAAGGGTTTTAAGATCAGCCAGGGTGCTGCAGCAATCTTGCGAACACATTCCATCCATGCTGAAACACTTGAAGGCGGTCATTTTGCATGGAGAGATGCTAACGCTCCAATGGTTGATGCGAGTAAAATACCGCTCACGACAGGGAAATCTCACAGTTTGTGGGTGACAAAACAACGCCCGAAGATAGATCGAATTGCTTGCCCTTGGTTCATTAAAAGATTTATCGATCCAGATGCGCAATTTTTGTTTGTTGCACCAAGCCAGGTCCAGTTGGTTGCGGAGAAATTTAATGCAACGCCGTTTGATGTACCGGACGTTTTTTGGTCGCATCGCGATGAGCAATGCACGTTTGATACGATGTTGACCGAATTTGGTCTGCATGCACAAGCATTAAATAAAATGGCTGTGATTATTCGGGGTGCCGACACAAACTGTCATAATCTTGCGGCAGAATGCAAAGGACTTATGGCAATTTCACTTGGGCTGTCTCGTATGTATAAAAATGATCTAGAACAATTAGATGCAGGCATGCTGATTTATGATGCTTTGTATCGTTGGGCGAGGGATGCGATGAATGAAGAGCATCATTCGTTGCCTGGTGGATTGCCATCATGAGCACTCAAGATATGAAATCTCCGAAGGGTAAGGATTTATTCAACACTTTTGGCCGCATTGGTGTTCTGTCATTTGGCGGGCCTGCAGCACAAATTGCCCTCATGCATAAAGTGCTAGTTGATGAAAAATCATGGCTGTCTGAAAAACAGTATCTCAACGCCTTAAGTTTTTGTATGTTGTTACCCGGGCCTGAAGCGATGCAGCTTGCAACTTATGCCGGCTGGCGCATGAGAGGTGTTGCCGGCGGGCTGCTTGCTGGCTTGTTATTTGTGTTGCCTGGCGCATTTGTTATTTTAGCGCTCGCCAGCATCTACGCATATTTTGGTGATGTGCCATTGATGGCAGCGCTTTTTCTTGGGGTAAAAGCCACGGTTTTGATTATCGTCATTGAGGCGTTGTTAAAAGTATCAAAACGGGCGCTTAAACGCACGACTCATTGGATAATGGCGGCGATTGCCTTTATTGGGATCTTTTTTCTATCTTTGCCTTTTCCGCTCATCGTGCTTGGTGCTGGATTCTATGGTTTTATCCAGTCCTCTGGCGATATTTCAACGGATGATATCCCATCGAAATTAAAGGCCTCTGACTTTTTAAAAAGTATCAAGACAATTGCTATCTGGCTGGTTATCTGGATTGTGCCTTTATTCGTAGTCAATTTGATTTTCGATGTTGAAATACTCAATGCCCTTGCAGGATTTTTCTCCAAGCTCGCTGTTGTGACGTTCGGTGGTGCTTATGCTGTGCTTGCCTATATGGCTCAAGATGTTGTGACACATTTTGGTTGGTTAACAGCAGGGGAGATGATGGATGGATTGGGGCTTGCAGAAACTACACCAGGCCCGTTGATCCTCGTTACAGAATTTGTTGGTTTTCTTGCAGCGTTTAAACAAGGCGGCTTTGTATTGGGCATTTTAGGCGCAATCGTAACGCTTTGGATGACGTTTGTTCCATGTTTTTTATGGATTTTTACGGGTGCACCTTATATCGAGTGGATTTCTGCACAACCCCGGTTGAGTTCCGCATTATCGATGATTACAGCCGCCGTTGTTGGTGTGATTTTAAACCTATCGATCTGGTTTGGGCTTCATGTGTTTTTTGAAAATGTATCTCGCCAAGACGTTGGTATTCTAACGCTTTGGGTGCCAGATATGACATCATTGGATTGGCGCGTTTTCTGTTTGTCTGCGCTTGCAGCTTTGCTTTTGCTTAAGTTTAAGTTCGGGTTACTGAAAGTGCTTGCACTGTCTGCATGTCTTGGCTGGGTTTTATCGAGTATCGGTTAAGCGTGGGCGCCTAACTCTTTATACATATATGTTGTTCCATGAAATGCTTTGCCATCCGGATCAAGGGCAAAGTTTGGAATAACACCGGCTTGGGTGAAGCCCAATGATCTATAAAATCCTTCTGCAATGTCGCCCGTTCTTGTATCGAGTGTGATCAGAGATCTTTTGGTAAAGTTTGCTTGAGTTTCCAAGGCATGCATTAGCTCTCCTGCAATACCTTTTCTTCGGTGATCAGGATGAACCATCAGTTTTGAAACTTCGCACCGGTGCGGCTGGTTTGAAGGCATTTCTTGGATAAGCTGCACCGTTCCAACGGGAACATTATTTTCGAAAGCTGCGAATAAGATGTGCTGTCCTGTCTGCACAGCGGGTATGATTTCGTTCCACCAATAAGCGCGTGCATCCATTTTAGTAAATGGCATAACAAAGCGGATCGCTGCACCTGATTGAACGCTCTTCACTAAAATATCCGATAATGGATCCAAATATGTGTGGATGTCTTCTGGTGATAGGATTTTAATTGACGCATGGTCTTCATGAAACGGCATAAAATTACCCTCCGACGATGAATACAAGGTATGTCGCATGGCTATCTTTCGGTGTTTTAAATTCAACGAATTCGGCGGAAATATATCGAAGGCAATCAGAGGCTGATAATTGGTATTGATCTTCACCAACGGTTAAGTTCAATGAACCTTCGAGCATGAGTAAATGATGCTCAAGACTGGGAATTGAACGTCTGTTATAAGTGATTGTGGTGTTCGGTTCGATCTCGCATTTTAAAATCTCACCGGATAATTCATCCGTCGAAGGCGAAACAGATCGACGTGTGAAGCCTATGTTTGGATCTTTCCAGTAGAGCTGGGCGTTATCTTTGATAAGCGGTTCGAAATCTCCCTCCAGCATTGCAAGGAGTTTCGACATTTTGATTTTGTAAGTCACGCAAAGTTTGCTTAAAACTTCTGTGGTTGGACTGACGCTGCCATTTTCTAAACGTGATAAACTGGCGCGGCTAATTCCAGTTTCTGTTGCGAGCTGATCAAGCGATAGCTCTTTATCCAAACGCAGTTGTTTTAAGTGGTTTGCTAATTTTCCGGTAAAAACTTCTTGCATTTAAATTCTCATATGTGGGAATAATTCTTAAATATGAGAATTGCATAGTGTTTTATTTTTGTAAAGGCATAATGAGAGGCAAACGGTTTTAAGAAGACTTCCCGCTTAAGCTTTGCGCTCAAGCAACATCATGTAGTTCACGTCCATGTCGTTGCTTAAATTCCACTGATCTTGCAAGGGGTTATAAAATACCCCGGTTTGATCAACCAATGTGAGACCAGAGTTTTCTAGTGGCGTTTTGATCTCTTCAGGACGCACAAGCTTTTCATATTGGTGCGTGCCACGCGGCAACCATCGCAATACATATTCAGCGCCGATGATTGCAAGCGCCATCGCTTTCATAGTGCGATTAATTGTTGCGATGAACATTACCCCCCCCGGTTTAAGCATGTCGGCGCATGATGTTAAAAACAAATCGACATCTGCAACATGTTCGACAACTTCCATGTTTAAAATGATATCAAACTTCTCGCCATTTGCAGCTAAGGCTTCTGATGTCTCAGCGCGATAATCAATATCCAGGCCGCTTTGCTCAGCGTGGATTTTGGCAATTTCAATGTTTGTTTCAGATGCGTCTGCACCGATAACGGTTGCGCCCATGCGCGTCATAGGTTCGCACAATAAGCCACCGCCGCAACCTATGTCTAAAAGACGCAAATCTTTAAGCGGTGTTTGCGAATGTTGGTCTTTGCCAAAATGTTGAGCAGCATGATCGCGGATATAAGTCAGACGGACAGGGTTGAACTTGTGCAATGGTTTGAATTTGCCGTCCGGGTTCCACCATTCTGCGGCCATTTTTGAAAAGCGATCAACTTCACTTTGGTCGATGGTGGTTTTTTCTACAACGGTCATGTCATTACGCCTTTAAATGAGACTGGTTGTTCATGTTCAATCATAACATAACTACGCAAGTCAAAAGATTTTAGACCGCCTGCGCTGTTTAATCGCTGTCATAATCTCATTGTGGTAATCTGATCTTATAGGTTTGTTTATCGGTTTGGCAGCTACCAGGTTGATAGTTCTATGTTGCAGTTTTCGCATTTATTCGATATGTAGCGGCAACTTCGTCCCACATGATTGGTCACAGAGCAGTCGGTATCGCCGGACGAGTTAGCATATGTGAATGAAATACAACAGGACCTTTCAGTTTAATGGCCCGAATAGTTATGAAGTTTGGCGGCACATCTGTTGCGGATATAGACCGCATTAGAAATGTAGCGCGCCACGTGAAGCGCGAAGTCGATAATGGCCATGAAGTGGCTGTTGTGGTGTCTGCAATGTCGGGTAAAACCAATGAATTGGTTGGATGGAC
>CAJQOR010000109.1 GCA_905479965.1 uncultured Rhizobiaceae group bacterium
GTGTCCAATTCCAGTGCGAGATCTTCTTGCTTTGTGTCTTGAAGCATAATGCGCAATAGCTGCCGATAATCCATGAATGTATTCCATTCTTTTTATGTTGTTAATACGCGAATACTCATTTCGATCAATTTATACATATACGAATATTCGTGCTTGTCAAATAAGACATATACGTATATACGTTAACGTATGAAGGGTATTGTGAGCATTACGCCACCAACAAACGAAATATACTTATAATTTATCAGAAAATAGACAAATGAATGCGTCAGATGGGTCGCCAACATGATGACAAATTCCACTGAAAAGAGGTTGAATGCATGGGGGTCACCACATGGACCAAGGCGCAGGATGCGATTTTAATCGATGGATTAAAAACGGATCAATCTTACAGGCAAATTGCAGAAAAACTCGGGCTGAGTAAAGCAATGATATCAGGGCGCATCCACCGCTTGCGTAAACTGCGACCGCATGATTTGCCTTTGAAGATAGCGCCACCTAACATCTTGAGTAATATTCAGCGGCAAGGCGGATTAAGCTCAGATAAACTCAATCAAACGCGTCGGCCATCAAGCGATAAAGATAAATCACAGCATAAATTAAATGCCAAAATCAAACCGACCTTGATGTTAAACTGGAAACAACCTTCCATCATCATTGAAAAACCAACGACCCCGCCCATTGCATTTATGTGCCTTGAACGGGGAACGTGCTTATGGTGCTTGGAAGATGTCAACCAAGAGGCGGGGGCGAGCATGTTGTGTTGTGCAGCGCCTGTGATGGATAAATCAAAGCGTGAAGGTGATCGCCGCTCAAGCCATTGTGTCTATCATTACGAGATGAGCACGCGCCAGCATCACGCTTAAAAACCAATCATAGTTTAGAGCAATCACGAGCTAGCAGACTGTCATGTAAACGATCAACCATCAATGATCACGCAGATGGTGACAAACACCAACTGGGATCATTAAAAGGAGCGAACATTGCGAACTCAAATGCAAGGCACCTATAAACCACAAAACCCGCAATCCATTAAGCATAAACCTGGCGCAAAAAAGCTACCTAAAGGCTCGCAGGGTTTTGTTCTTTCTCATGTTGACGATCCATACGCGCAAAAGAACAAACAGGAAGAGAACCAAGCTCTTCAGACACACAAAATACGCGTCGTTCAACGCAGCTCTGATAATCCTTTGTTAGAATTGCTCAACCGAAAACGCATCGACGAAGCACAGTTTTTGGCAGGGCACAAATATATGAGTGCTTATATGATTTGTATGGGGCAAACAGGACAAGGTATTGATTATTCGCGCCAGCGCGTTGATTGCGCATCCGCACCGATGACGCTAACAGAAAAGCAGATTAACGCTCAGGATATGATTAGAAATGCCAATCATGCGTTGAAGAAATGCGGGCATAATCTACGATGTGAAAATGAGGCTGTCACACGTATCAAAAAGATCGCAGGTGAGGGGTTGTCGGTAACGAGTTATTGTAATTCTGAGTTGGGTCTTAAAAGCTCAAAATCAGTTTCAAAACAAATGGCATATTTGCGCGAAGATTTAACTGTGTTGGCAAAACACTGGGGATTTGCAGAGTGTTAGCAACACATCTTATCAAGGGCTACGATTCCAAGGTTTAATCCGCGACATAATCACCATCAAACTTGTGAAGGTTATCATCGATTTCATACCAGTCTGGTTTGGATTTTGTGTGGATATGGAGCGAAGGTTTAATGCCTGGATCATCATCTAACGCAGACGCCGCTACCACATACATATCGCCCGAATTCATATCACCAAGTGATGTGCCGCAGGCTTTGCAAAACTTACGTTCAAGCTTAAGACCTGATGAGGTTTCAGCCGGCAAAGGGGCGGTTATTATATGGTCTTGGCCACTGGTAACGGTCAAATCATCGGCATTGCCAATTAATACCGCAGAAAAGACGCCAGCTGCTTTCCGACACCGTGAGCAATGGCAGTAACTTAGCGACGACGGTGTACCTGAAATTTCAAACTTCACAGCACCACATAAACAACTTCCCTTGATCATATTTTCCCCGCGTAAAAATAACAACAAATTAGAACATAACATGAACATATAAGATGTATAAAGTCAATGTCTAAGATCGAAAAAAGTGACCAAAGGGCCGATCTACTACCAGCCCTTTGAGCAATCTTATTGAAACGCTTCAAGCACGTTTTCAATAATCATTTTGTGCTTTTCTGCTCGTTCATTGCCACCAGCTTGGCAGATGATTTCATCGCCTGGTTCTTCGCTCTTGAGTAATTCAAAGCCGCCTTCACGACACAGTCCAAAGAAATCAAAATGAGACATGGTTGCCTGTTCTATATACTCAACATTTTGTTTAGGCAGTGCTTTTACCAAAGAGCGCGATTCAATGTCTAACGTCAGGCCTGAATTCATAACAGGGGCGCCAAAGATCAACATCGGTTGATTGATTTGCGATAAGCTTTGTTTTGAAAAGCTTTGCGTGCCACCTAAGTCGAATAACGCAAATGCTTTTATTCTGCTATCGGATAAATCAGCTTCCATCTGTTTTCGATCTTCCTGCGTTTTTGCAACATCCCAACCGTTTAGAACACCGCAAACAAGTTCATCTGGAATTTCTGCGCAAAACGCATCAAATTTTATAGCATCATATCTGGCCCCAGCCAAAAGTGCGGCTGTAAATCCACCCAAAGAATGACCTGCCATGTATATTTTTTCTGGATTAATATGGGCTGAGTATTCGTGAGCAGCCGTGAGATAGTCAATGAGGCGCGAAATATCTTGTGGCCGTTTCCAGAGCTCTCTTCGTTGATCTTTATCGCGTAACCATGTGGATGTGCCAGGGTGGTTGATGGCCGCAACCAGATAGCCTTTTTGTGCCATCGCTGAAGCAAGCCACGCTTGATTATAAGCATTGCCAAACATGCCGTGCGATAAAACGATGAGCGGGAATTTGCCAATCGCAATGTCCGCGTTTTTTATAACAGGCGTACCCACCCAAACCTTGCTCTCAAAATCGAGTTCACTTGGTTGACCAAGCGCTGTTGGATGCCATAAAAAGCCATCGAGATTGCGTTGACCATCTGCGTCTTTAATGGAAATAGAACGCATGCCAGCTGCATGTAGTCCAGCGTTCTGAGAGTCAGCGCTATAACTTGTGGTAGTAAGTGTCATAAATGACATAAATAGTATCAAAATGTGTTTCATCACATGCTCCTTTATGTGGTTGTGTGACCACTTGGATGCATCAGCTTTGATCTTGTCACAATAGGCTCTGCGCTCTATAGCTGTCCTCGATCCTGATCAAGGACAGTTCCTAACAAAAAGAGGACAGATCCACTGTGATAAACTTCCCTTTGCCTGTGTTAACCGCACTTTTGTGCTGCTTGATTGCTATCTTTGTGTGGCAGCTCAATTTGGGCATCAAGCGCGTATCGAACACATTTGCTTGGATGTTTATCCTGTGCGCAATTGAGGCTTTTCTGGTTGCTTTGCGGTTTGGTTATGGCATTGAAGATTTTATCTGGCTGCAACGAATGCTGCCTCTACTCTTGGGGCCTATGATCTTTCTCGGATTTTATGCTGCTACCGTGGATGCAAAAACCTATGCTCGGATGATGGGATTTCACCTCTTGGTCCCGATTTTACTTCTAACAGGGTTTTGGTTGTTTAAAGTTCAGATGCATGAGTTGGATTGGCTCATCAGTGCCAGCTATCTCATATACGCGTATTGGCTATTTCAGCTATGGAAAAAAGGGCCTGATGCGCTAAGTTTTGTGCGTGTTGATATCACGCAAAGTCTTTCAAACTGGATGCTGCGAGGTCTTATGCTTCTTGCGTTTGTGTTGGTGATGGATACCGCAATTGCGCTTGATTTTATCTTAAACAAGGGACAACACGTCCCACAGCTTATATCTTATGGATCTGTACCTTTAATTATCCTGCTCATAGCAGCCCTTATTGCGCTTCCTTCTATTGTTACACGCTCTAAAAGCACGAGTATCAAGCAACTTGCTTTAACATCTCAAGATGAGGCTATTCAGTTGCGATTTGATGCTATGATGAGCGATGAAGAGATGTTTCTTGATCCTTACTTATCTGTTCAGCGCATTGCAAAGCGCCTTCATATGCCAGCTCGCGATGTATCAGGCACCATCAATCGCACACGTGGGATGAATGTGTCGCAATATGTCAACACCTATCGGGTGGCGCATGCTGCACAGATTTTAACAACCAGCAATGAAAGTGTGATCAAAGTCGCCGAACAATCTGGATTTTTAACGCGATCAAATTTTTATCGAGAGTTTCAACGTATCCATAACAAATCGCCCAATGAATACAGAAAAGAACATGCAGAAAATTAGCATGGATCCATCGAATTACTTTAATAAAACAACGTCCTATTGGCAAAAGCAGAATCTAATTCTAAGACGTTTCCAACACATCCAATAATATACCATCAACAAAAATTATATTGCGCTTACCAGTTAGTTTAAATGGCCAAAGATGCAGCGATATGGATGAATTGTTGGATTATTCTAGCGCTTATATTGGTCGTGGATTATGCAATGGACTTAATGAGATTTCATGCCACGTGAGCGGGAGAGGCGAGGAGGCTCATCTGTTGCTTTGGTTTCAATTTCAATCACTTTTTCAGGTACGACTTCACCGCCATTTGCCACCCAATCATCATGCAGTTTTTGCATTGTGAGCCACGCACCTGAGCCATTTTTAAAATATCGGCCAAATTTGCCAGCGCTTGCGCGATTGATGCGTTCTTTGCCATCGATCAGGTCATTGATGTAGAATTTTGACATTCCAACAATTTTGGAAAATTGCAGGACGTGCAAGTTACTATCTTTCATCGCTTTATGGATAATCTCACCCGGGTGTTGAGGTGCATCACCGCTCGAAATTTTCGATTTAAAACTTGGCATTTGATCTTTTCCCAGCGTGTTTTTGTATCTCTTTTTAGCGATGTTTAGACTTGTTCTCAAGCGATTGCTGGTGTTTATTCCATGTCTGAAATTGGCAATGAGATTTAAAAAGGTGAATTTATGGTACCCATTCTCGTCACACTATTAGCATTTGTTGTTTTGATCTTTTTGGCGATGGCACTCAAGCTAAGTGCTGCAATTGAACGTACTGTGCAAAAAAGCGCTTCAGATGCGCCCGCAGGTTATGCAAATATTTTAACGTCAGCAATTGCAAAACATGTTGATGAAGATGATCCCATTGCACGAAAAATGGTGCTCAGATTGCGCCTGTTATTGGTCATCATCGTGTTGTTGTTCTTAGAGGTGTTGATCATTGTGACCAGTTTTTTGTAAGGGCACAAAAAAGCGCGATATCTGCCCATACCGCGCCATTTGGTAACAAATTTAAGACTGAGAAGCCTTATAAAGCCAATTGATAGGTCTCAGGTGCATAATGGAAACCATCGCCCTGTGCCACAACATAACCCACAGCAGGGAATGGCATGTGATAACCAATAAACGGTATTTTATCAGAAGCTAGCATGCCCAAAACTTTACGACGTGATGCAGCTGCTGCTGCTTTATCAGCATCAAAACGAACTTCCCAATCAGGCTTTGCCAATGACCAAACATAATGATTGGCAAAATCTGCTGCGATCAAGAGCTGCTGACCATTGCTCTCAAGCATATATGTCATGTGTCCTGGTGTATGGCCAAAGGCTGCCATAGCCGTAATGCCAGAGGTGACAGAACCGCCATCGTCAAGGAAAGTGATTTTGTCGGCCATTGGTGTGACCATTTTTGCCACCATGTCACCAACGCGATTGCCTGCATCCATTTTCGACCAGAAGTTATATTCGACAGAACCTGTGAAGATCTTTGCATTTGGGAATGTCGGGTTGCCACCCATCATCAAGCCGCCAATATGGTCAGGGTGCATGTGAGTAAGTACAAGAATTGTAATGTCAGATGGCGCATATCCTGCACCTTCTAAAGCCGTTACGACGCCGGGGACATCTCCGCCTAAACCAGTGTCAAAAAGCACAACTTCAGAACCTGTGTCGACAACAGTTGGCGTGAAGAATGCTTTAAATGAGTCACTTGCAATGAGGTTTTCAGCTGACACGGAATTAAATTCATCCGCAGACACATTCATGCCAAATGTTTTTTG
>CAJQOR010000110.1 GCA_905479965.1 uncultured Rhizobiaceae group bacterium
ATTTGAATAATTTATCTTGACTCGTTTAGTATACTTTTCTAGAAAGTGCAATAACCTGACTAAAATAGTCATGTTTAAATTCAGCATGCCAGCCATAAGCCAGCCGCTAATATAGCTATGAAGGAAATAGAATATGGGGCTTGCAAAGGGCTTTAAGCTCGCTTTGATGGCGAGTGTATCGATAAGTGTGATTTCAGTGAACGCTGAAGCACAAGAAACACAATATGAGAATACGCTGGGTATTCGTCTTTTAAGAATTGTGAAAGGTGCCGGCCAAGAAAAAGTAGCAACGGATACGCCGCAGGCCGTGACCGTACTTAATCAGGAAGATATCGAAAATGCAGCTGCGACGACATTGGGTGATACGTTTGATTATATCCCAGGTGTTACCACATCGGGTTCGCAGAGTGTTTTAGGCGAGAGCTTTAACATTAGAGGTGTTGGCGCTGGTGAAGATCAGGCCGATGAAGGTCGATTTATCATTAGTGTTGATGGTGTTGATAAAAACTATCAACAATACCGCATGGGTGGTTTCTTTAGCGACCCTGAATTATATAAGCGAGTTGAAGTTCTGCGCGGACCTGCATCTTCAACGCTTTATGGTTCAGGCGCACTTGCAGGAACTGTGTTGTTTGAAACCAAAGATGCGTCGGACTATCTTCAAGAGGGTCAAACATGGGCAGTTCGCTTAAAGAGCGCCTATGGATCTGTTGATGAACAAGGTTTGGGTTCGACAACAATTGCCTGGCGACCAATGGACAGCGCTGAGCTGCTTCTTTCAGGAAATATTCGTAAAGGTGGGGACTACTTCACCGGAGATGGGTCAATCGTTGATTCAGAATTTGAAACATTTTCGGGTTTAGCGAAAGGAACATTCTATCTTGGCGATGACAGTGAAAAAGAACTTCGAATTTCTTATCAAAACTGGCAATCAGATGCTGAAAACCAACAATATGCGCAGACGGTAGATAGCTCGAGTTTTGGTAATATCGATCGAAAAGTGATTGATGAGCAGTTTCTTGTATCTTGGGAAGATCCGTTCTCAGGCAATGACATGTTGGATTTGAAAGCACAGCTCTCATATTCAAACACGTTCAATGAAGAACGTAATGCGACTTTTTCAACATTCTTCCCAGATGCTGATTTCGCCTATAAGACACTGCAAGGTAAAATCGCAAATACATCTTTCTTCTCAGGTGAAAATTGGGAAAACTATCTGACATATGGTGTGCAATATACAAATCTCGACCGTGAGTTAGTCTTGCGGAGCACGGGTGCACAGCCTGAAGGAACCGATACCAAAACAGCTGTGTTTGTACAAAGTGAGATTACATTTGGTGATCATTTAACGCTGATACCAGGTTTACGCGTTGATCATCGTACACTCACGCCGGATGAAAGTGTGGTAACCGGTTTTGGTTCCGCTTCAGACATCACAGAAACAGCATTTTCACCAAAACTAGCCGCTCTTTATGAGATCAATGATAATTGGAATATATTTGGTTCATATGCGCATACCGAGCGATTGGGAACATTGGATGAAATCTATGACTACCGGACAGGATTGGTGCCAGGGACTGATCTGACAAAAGAAAAATCCGATAATCTTGAGATTGGTTTTGGATATTCAAATTCTGGCGTCTTTAGTGAAAATGATACCATCCAATTTAAAACAACAGCGTTTTATAATTCTATTCACGATTATATCACGCGAAATCCTGATACAAGTTCATCATCACGCACAGGCGCTGCATACATCAACATCGATCAAGTTGAGTTATATGGTGTTGAGGTTGAATTTTCATATGATCGTGAAAATTGGTTTGTTAGTGGTGGCGGTTCAATCATTCGAGGTGTTGATACCAACAACTTCTTCTCAACAACTGGCAACTTAAACACTATCCCACCCGATGAGCTGTTCTTTACCATTGGTGGTAGAATACAAGACCAGGGTATTAGTTACGGCTTTAAAACGCGTCTCGTATCCGCTCAAGATAATGTCGTTACAGGTGGCCGAGATGCAAGTGATGCGATCACGCTCAATGACCTCTACTTTAATTGGGTGCCAGAGAAGAATGGCTATAACGGGATAGAATTCCGCGCGAGTATCGAAAACATCTTTGATGTTCAGTATCAGGAATATCTATCCAATGATGCTGGCCCTGGCCAAAACTTTAAAATTTCACTGGTCAAAGAATTTGGAAGTTAATTAAGGACAGATTTTTGTTAAATAAAATGACAAAGAATAATCAGAAGGGGAGGTGGGGCAACCACCTTCTTTTCGTAATGCTTGCGTTTAGTAGTTTGACCCCAACTTATGCGCAAGAAAACTCAAACTATAATGATCTAAAGATTGTGTTAGAGCTAAACAAACTTGCAACGCAAAATCATGCCTGCGAGCTGACGTTTTTGATCGAAAACAAAATGACAACAGAGGTAAAAAAGCTCGCTTTAGAATTTGCGTTCCTCGATGAGAAGGGTCAATTATCAAAGCTTGCAACATTAAATTTTGGCACTCTAATTTCGGGACGTCCAAAAATAGCGCAATTCGGTTTAACGGATACAAGTTGTGAAAACCTGTCGAAAATATTTATCAATTCCGCATCTGAATGCGTTGGCATTTCTGAAGGTGATTGCATTGGTATGATTTCAAAAACCAATAAAACATCGGTTGAATTTTAGGAGTGAAGAATGAGTGATATTCTTAACTTTATAAAATTCGTTCTTGATCTTGGTGGTCCTGTCGTTGGGATATTAGCTCTTGCTTCATTTGTGGCACTGACGCTCATCATCTTTAAAATTTTTCAGTTCTATATCCTCGATATAGGAAAAACGAAAGAGACCCGTAGGGCCATTAATCTGTGGCAAACGGGACAAACCCATACTGCATTGAAGCTTCTTCAACAAAAACGGGGATTGATTGCTCGCGCGGTATGTTTGGTTTTAGATCGACTTTCAGACGATACATCTTCTGACAAAGAGCAAATCGAAGACGCGGTTCAAACCCTTGCTATCGAGCAAATGCATAATTTGCAGACCGGATTGAAAGCCTTGGACACCATCGCGCAATTAGCGCCTTTATTAGGTTTATTTGGTACTGTTTTAGGAATGATCGATGCCTTCAAAGCCTTGCAAGGGGCGGGATCAAATGTGGACCCCTCAATCTTGGCGGGTGGCATTTGGGTTGCCTTGCTTACCACAGCCGTTGGTTTGGCGGTTGCGATGCCGATCACCATTGTTCTTTCATATTTTGAAACACGTCTCGAAAATGAACGCGTCAGTGTCGAGGTTCTGGTCGGCGCATTATTAAATCCATCAGATCAACTTAAATCTGTTTAAAAGGGTCTGTTTTGCAAATTCAAAGCCAACTCACGCATCGAAAAAAAATGTCTTTGACATCACTCATAGATGTCATTTTTCTATTGCTGTTGTTCTTTATGTTGTCGTCGACGTTTTCGAAATATTCAAAATTAGAGATCAGCGCTTCTGCGCAAGGATCTGGCACACAAACAGAGCAACGTACAAGTTTAATTGCCCTTGATGGGGAGTTAATTAGACTAAATGGCCAAGGGGTAAACCGTGCTGATTTAATCGCGCAGTTCGTACAATCAACTGATAATGAGAAAAACCTAGCCATCATTACCACATCCTCGCAAACGTCAACGCAACAACTGGTTGATGTACTGGCAACACTTTCAGAAGTTGATAGTTTAGCTGTCACGATTGCGAGGTAGTTATGCGCCTTGAACGAGCACAAACAAAGCCGCAAACTGAAAATACAATACCGTTGATCAATGTTGTGTTTTTGATGCTTGTATTCTTTTTGATTGCGGGAACTATTGCGCCCAGTACAGATGGTAAGATTAACCCTGTGATTAGTGCTCTAAAGCAGCAATCACCGCCAGAAGAAGCCATAAGCCTGCGCAAAGACGGTAGGTTATTCTTTCAAGGGTCCGAATTAGATATTACAGCGCCGCTTCCAGCCTCTCTTGCGAAAGTCGATCACCTTCTAATCTACCCTGATCAAAACTCGAATGCGCAAATATTTGCAGAAAAAGTCGCGCAGCTTAAATCTTTGTCTTCAAAGCCTGTGTCGATACTTATCAAGCGGGAAGCTGAGTAATGAATACATCTACAAATCGCTGTGTACTCGTTCTGGCGGCAGCTTTATCATTGGTTGGGCATGTCGCGTTGGC
>CAJQOR010000111.1 GCA_905479965.1 uncultured Rhizobiaceae group bacterium
CTCGCTGCTTTTTTCACCGCTGTTAGATTACCAGTCGAATGCCACATCATCGCAGTTTGGCCCTCAAGGAACGCTTGGCGCAATGTTCCCCATTCCACGGTACCTGTAGGCATAATACCATGTTCAGTCGATAGAGATTTCCAAAATTCTAAAGTTTCAACAACGGTTGGGTCATCAAAATAGGTTGTTAAACCGTCATCTGACATCACTTCTTTACCGTTTTGAATTGCCAGTGCTTGAAACATCCAATAGGGATATCCAGTCGACGGGATCATGAGGCCATAGGTATCACCCTTGGTCAGGGCTTTACCCATTTTGATCATTTCGTCCCAAGTCGTGGGCGGCGCTTCAGGGTCAAGCCCAGCCGCACGGAACAAGTCTTTATTGTAGTAAGCTACAATTGTGGAACGCTGGAATGGAATACCCCAGGTCTTGCCTTCAATTTGACCATTGGCCATTAAAGCGGGGTAAAAACCGCTCAACCATTGTTTGTCCGCATCTGTTGTTGCAACATCTTCAAACGGGATAATAAGCTCCTGTTCGATCAAGTCATATGCATCAATTGAGAACATAACCGCAAGCTGTGCTGGCTCGCCTGAAGCAAGTGCAGACAACGCTCTTACCCGTGTGTCGTCATAATTACCTGAATAAATCGCATTGACTTTAATGTCCGGATTTGCCGCCTCGAAGCTGGCAACAATACCATCGACAACTTCGGTCAGCGCGCCTCCAACGGCAATGGGGTAATACATTGTCAATTCGGTATCAGCTTTTGCAGGAACGGCAAGACCAATTGCCATAGCCGCGGCCAACCCTAAACTTGTTTTCGTAAATAATTTCATGATTCTCTCCCTTGTTTCATGATTTTGTTATTTCTGATATAATGAAAATTAACGCTTAACCAGACGGTGGCCTGCATCATCAAAAATATGCAGATTTTCGTCGATAAAATTGATGTCGATCTCCTCACCTTCCGGCATAATCGACAAACCCGGCTTCAACACACACAATCCAGCCGATCCTGTTTGATTCAGCCCAATCAGGGTCTCGGACCCCAAAAATTCGCATTCGTTAACGCTGCAACGAAGCCTGCCTTCACCTTTAGGCACAATTTCAATATTTTCCGCTCTGATGCCGATGGTTTTTCCCTCACCAAAACCATCCAGCCGCGAAGAGTCAATCAATGCCATTGGCGGCGCTCCGACAAATTCAGCAACAAAAGTATTACTTGGTTTGTTATAAAGCTCTTCTGGCGCTCCGACCTGTTGGATATGCCCGTCCTTCATCAGCACCACCGTGTCAGCCATGCTCATAGCTTCAGTCTGATCGTGGGTAACATATACCACCGTGATGCCTAGATCACGCTGTAGCTTTTTGATGTCTTTGCGCACTGAATTGCGTAACTTTGCATCGAGATTTGACAAAGGCTCGTCCATGAGACACAGGCGTTGGCCAGCAACAATTGCCCGAGCAAGAGCTACCCGCTGGCGCTGACCACCTGACAACTCACCAGGTTTGCGATCTTCATATCCGAGCAATCCAGTTATCTCCAACGCCTTATGCAGCTTAATCTGGCGTTCTTTTTTTGGAACTCGACGTACTTTCAAACCAAATATAACATTTTCGGCAACTGACAGATGCGGAAACAAAGCGTAGGATTGAAACACCATTGATAAATTTCTGTCAGACGCGGCGCTTGTTGTAACATCCTTACCATCGATCAGAATTTTCCCCTCATCGGCCAGCTCTAAACCTGCTAACAGACGTAATGTTGTGGATTTACCGCAGCCTGATGGGCCCAAAAGGGCGGTAAAGCTTCCTTCAGGAATATCCAATGAAATGTTCTCGACACCCAGCTGACCATTCCATCGCTTTGCAACACCTTTAAGCTCCACGAATGAGGACATTGTCATGTTGATTCTCCTTCTGCCACAAGCAGTCTACTTTTATTCTCATCCAGCAATTGCGTGAAACGCTTGTCGGGTCGCCGGTCAATGATGATTGTATCAATATCGGCAATATTGCCACCCAGTGTAGGCGCTTGACGCCCGAACTTTGACGCATCCACTACCAACATCGAATTCTGCGAGTTTTCGCGAATTTTTTGTCTTACACGTACCTCAGACATGTGAAACTCCAGAAGAGTCCCATCATCTGCAATGCCCGCAACACCAAAAATGGAGTAATCTGCCCGAAACCGCCCAAAATAATCGATAACATCGTCGCCCAAAATATCGCGATCCGGCAGGCGGACCTCTCCACCGGGTACCAGGATCCGATTTGAAACCTCCTCACTCAGCGCCATCGCGGCGCTTAGATTGTTGGTGATTATAGTTAGTCGTTTCCGGCGGCGAAGAGCCTGAGCCACGCTAAGCGGCGTCGAACCAATTGAAATAAATACTGTGGACCCGTCAGGAATTAGATGCACTGCTGCTTCACCGATCGCACGCTTTCCCAAAAGATTAGTGCCTGCACGCTGATCAAATGGGGTATTAAGAAACTCTTCACTCAATTCAATCCGACCATGGACCCGGTGCAAGACATCCCCCTCACATAGCGCATCTGCGTCGCGGCGAATGGTTTGCATTGACACATTAAATCGATCAGCAAGCGCGCCAACTGTGACCACTCCCTGCTCCATGACAAGCGTTGTTATTGCTTCTCTTCTTTTGCGCTTTTTTGATGACATCACGCCTCCCAGCATATGTAACTTTTTGCGACTATAGATCATCAAAACATCAAAACAACATTTTTCTGTTGCTTTTTCCTTACTTTTTGTCATCCTAGCGATATAACATCTCCAATACGAACCTTAGCAAAGCAGGATTTCATGCTTACATCGCAAATAATCTTCGACCGATATCAACAAATTCGCCCCAGATTTCCGAAAGTAAATCTCAAAAACGTCACGATTGATATCGACTCATTGCTCGAGATTTCAGACAAAATTGATGCCTTCGTTTTCGACGCCTTTGGCGTACTAAATGTGGGAGACACATTAATACCTGGAGCGAATACCAGAGTTGATCAATTACGACAGCGCGGATGCGCTATTCGAATTCTAACCAACGCGGCAAGTTACGATCGCAATGGCGCGATCGCTAAATTCAAAAATCTGGGCATTCACATTAAGGACGATGAAATTATAACCAGTCGAGAGGCAACACTCTCACATGTAAGCATGAGCCGTTGGGGTGTTATCGCCGCCGACAATGATCAGCTTATGGACCTGCCTGAGACAATAACAAGGCTGGGAGACAATCCGGATGATTACGATAAAGTTGATAAGTTTTTATTCCTGTCCACCTCTGATTGGACACAATCTCAACAAGATCTTTTGATGGCAGCTATGCAACGCCGTCCAAGGGACCTATTGGTCGGCAATGCCGATCTAGCAGCACCTAGAGATGATGGATTTTCGATGGAACCAGGTCATTTTGGTCATCAAATTGCTGATCATTTTCCTGACCATGTCAGATTTTTTGGCAAGCCATTTCCTGAAGTTTATGATCTAATAGAAAAATCCCTTCCAGACGTGCGAAAGAACCGGATCGCCATGTGTGGAGATACATTGCATACTGATATACTGGGCGCAGCAGCGCGAGGTTGGCGCACTGTGTTGGTAACACAAGACGGCCTGTTCACGGGATACGACACGCAAGCATTCTCAGCGCAATCTGATATCTTCGCTAATTGGCGACTTGCCCGCATCTAAGCCTTGATTAAGCACTTGATTTTAACACAATTTTGCTTATGAAATCTTTCCAGCCTGTCCATAAAGAGGTGATCCTATATTTTGGACCATTTAAGCAGCGGTTTAAGGTGGATTTTGGTTTCATTTATGCTGCAAATTTTTCTTGTATTGGTTTTGTTTCATAAGCTTCGTTCGGGGTCAATATGCCATGGGTCGAATGGGGCCTTTGTGCATTATAATAATTCATCCACTTGCCTATTTGCCGTTTCGCTTGCGAGCCAGTTTCGAAAGCCTGAAGATACACGCATTCATATTTAACAGACCTCCAAAGCCGCTCAATCATTCGGTTGTCGATCCAGCGTCCACGTCCGTCCATCGAGATTTTTACATCCGCGTCTTTCAAAGCATTTATCCATTCAGAACCGGTAAATTGAGAACCTTGATCCGTATTCATGATCTGCGGTTTCCCATATCGGGCAAGCGCTTCGTTCAATGCCTCAACACAGAAGCTCGCATCCATTGAATTGGATAATCGCCAACTTAAAACCTTGCGACTGTGCCAATCCATAATCGCCACTAGATAGAGAAAACCCCGATGCATCGGAATATAGCTGATATCAGCGCACCAGACCTGATTGGGTCGATTAATTGCTATATCCTTCAAAAGATATGGATAGATTTTGTGTTCGGGGTGTTTCTTGCTGGTATTGGGTGCCTGATAAATCGGAACAAGCCGCATCAAGCGCATTAAACGACGAACCCGCTGCCTGCCACATTGATGGCCCTGTCGTTGCAGCTAGCGCGCCATCTGGCGGGATCCATACCAAGGGGTTTGCAAAAACTGCTTGTCTATGATCCTCATGAACTTCAGATTGTCCACACTTTCGCCCTTGGGTGTATAGTATAGATGAGAGCGGGTCAGGCTCAAAAGCTTACACTGACTACGAACACTTAATTGATCATGGTACTTGCTCACCATTTTTTGCCTCGCGGACCGAGCAGATGGTGCGAGGCATCGGCTAAAAAATCGCGTTCCACGACAAGCTGGCCAATCTTAGCGTGAAGCTTTTTGATCTCGACACTGATCGCTTCCTCGCTGACAACTTGGCCACGGGTAAACGCCGTCTCCATGTTCTCAATCGCAGCGCGTTTCCACTGGCTGATCTGGTTTGCATGCACGCCATGCTTCTTTGCTAACTCTGATAGCGTCAATTCTTCTCGGATCGCTTCAAGAGCAACTTTTGCCTTAAAAGCAGATGAATGGTTCTTTCTTTTCTTCATTGCGGATCAATTTCCTTGTCAATCAATCCACCTTAACACATGGTCCGAATTCATAGGACCACCTCTCTATTCGCAATAGCGCCTGCACCTGAGTAAAAAGGTGCAGGCGCTTTTACGAAACACACTTTTCATATTTTAATAGCTTTAGCTACTCGTTTTTTAGATGCTTCGAACGCAGCTCGATCTTCAGGCGAGCGAA
>CAJQOR010000112.1 GCA_905479965.1 uncultured Rhizobiaceae group bacterium
TTCTAAGAACAAACCATCAAGATCAATCTCCATCTCAACATCATCACGCAATTTGACGAGTTCGCGTGAAATGCGCGCTTTATCAGCGAATTCAATGAGATTTTCACGGCGTTTGTTCTGTTTGATTTCGCCTGCACGCTCAAGCAAGGTATCAAGATCACCAAACTGCTCTAAAAGCTGCGCTGCTGTTTTTGGCCCAATACCGGGTACGCCGGGGACATTATCGACCGAATCACCCGCCAAGGCTTGTAGATCGATCATTTTTTCAGGAGGCACGCCCCATTTTTCGATGACTTCGGGCACGCGTATATGACGATTTTTCATCGTATCATGCATAAAGACCTGATCACCCACCAGCTGCATAAGGTCTTTATCTGATGAAATGATCGTGCAGTCTGCGCCCGCCTCGCGACACTGGCGCGCGTATGTTGCGATAATATCGTCAGCTTCGAAACCTTCTTTATCAATGCATGGCAAATTGAACGCACGCGTGGCCTGACGGATTAAGCCAAACTGGGGGCGCAAATCTTCAGGTGGCGCATCGCGATTGGCTTTATATTCAGGATAAAGTTCATTGCGAAATGTTTTGGACGAGTGATCAAAAATCACAGCAAAATGCGTGGGTGTGACCCCATCATTTTCATCCCGCGCGCTGGATACGAGTTTCCAGAGCATGTTGCAAAAACCGGACACCGCACCAACTGGCAAACCATCTGATTTGCGCGTTAAAGCAGGAAGGGCATGATAAGCTCTGAATATATAGCCAGAACCATCGACGAGGAATAAATGATCACCTTTTTTCATGATCGATATTTAACCCGATGTGCACGCAAGGTCTATCGAAGAATAATGTTTTCAACGTCACTCTTTGAAATTATTTTTGATTAGTTATCAATCATGCGCTGGTGTAATGTATATTAAAAGGCGCGCGCCATGTGGGTAACATCACATAATTGTTACAAATAATTAATATTATGGCCATTGTTTCGCCGCTTTCAACACCCAAATTACAATCACCGGCGCAAACAAGCCGCTATCTAATTATGGTTCCCCTGCCACATTAGATAGAAGAGCCAATCCCAATCCCCTCCGGGCTTGGCTCAAATAATATAAGCCATCATAACCATCCCCCTCCGGTTATGATGGCTTTTCTTTTTTGTGGTTTTTCTTTTCGATTAATGCAAAGTTCTTTCATCTTCAGACAAATCAAATCAATAGATTCAAATTCCCGGAGCACCCACAATGCCACAACTCGATACAGCGCTTTCAACCGCTGATGAAAACTTACCATCAAGCCTTGAAACTTTGTTTGAATTGGTTCGAATTCCTTCCATCTCAACGGATCCAGAATTCAAAGATAAATGTAACGATGCGGCAAAATATCTATCTGATTATTTAAACACGCTTGGATTTGAAGCATCGGTTCGTCCAACAACTGGGCATCCAATGGTTGTTGGGCATTATAACGACGCAGGCGAAGACGCACCTCATGTATTGTTCTATGGTCATTATGATGTGCAGCCAGTGGATCCGATTGAACTTTGGGATGATGACCCGTTTGATCCAAAGATTAAAGAGCGCAATGGCAGCAAGGTCATAACAGGCCGCGGCACCAGCGATGACAAAGGACAATTGATGACCTTTGTTGAAGCCTGCAGAGCCTATAAAGAAACCAGTGGTTTAATCCCTTGCAACATCACTATTTTATTTGAGGGTGAGGAAGAATCTGGCTCGCCAAGCTTGCAGCCATTTTTGGAAGCAAATCACGATGAACTTAAGGCAGATTTTGCACTCGTGTGTGATACAGGCATGTGGGATAAACAAACACCTGCAATTCCAACAAGTTTGCGCGGATTGTTGGGCGAAGAAGTAACCATCCACGCCGCTGATCGCGATCTGCATTCGGGCCTTTACGGTG
The DNA here is from genome assembly GCA_905479965.1 of uncultured Rhizobiaceae group bacterium. The sequence continues at coordinate 1,919 of CAJQOR010000112.1, forward strand.
GATCTGCTGCCAATCCGATAACGATTTTATCACGCATTATTGCCGATATTCATGACGATGATGGACGTATCACGATTGATGGGTTTTATGACGGTGTTGAAGAAACTCCCCAGCATATCAAAGATATGTGGAACGGTTTGGGCCAAACAGACCAGGAGTTTTTGGGCGAAGTTGGTTTGAGCGAAAATTTTGGTGAAAAAGGTAAATCCTTTCAAGAGCTCACCTGGGCACGCCCAACAGCTGAGATCAACGGCATTATTGGTGGTTATACCGATGACGGATTTAAAACAGTGATCCCTGCACAAGCGAGCGCGAAAATTTCATTTCGTCTGGTGGGCAAACAAAATGCTGATAAGTTGCGTATTGCGTTTCGAAAGTTTGTTAACGATCGTCTACCAAGTGATTGCACAGCAAGCTTTAAAGAGCACGGGGCATCAGGCGGCATACAATTGTCTTACGATTCGCCATTGATCAAAAAAGCGATGTCAGCACTTTCTGATGAATGGCCAAAACCAGCCGTTCTTGTTGGCGGTGGCGGCTCGATACCGATTGTTGGCGACTTTCAAACCTTTTTAGGCATGGAATCGCTGCTCGTTGGGTTTGGTCTTGCAGATGATCAACTTCACTCGCCAAATGAGAAATACGAGCTGAATTCATTCCACAAAGGCATCCGTTCTTGGATACGGATTTTGCATGAGCTTAGCGAAAAATAAGTTATCGTGAAAAAGTTCAGAATCATATTATTTATTCTGCTTTTGGTTTTGGTTTTTCTACTACCAAAAATATATGCCTTTATGCGCGCTGAAAATGCGCATAAATTGGCCGAGCAAGAAATCATCAAGACGATTGAAAAGGGAGCTAACGTCCTTGATTTGAGCGAATTTAGCTATCTAAGCTCAATCCCGGAAAGCGCCTATCAAATTGAAAATTTACGCCGATTGAATATCAGCCATACCAGAATAGACAATATCGATAACGTCACGGTTTTCAAAAACTTAGAACACTTCAATATCAGACAAACACGCGTTCACGACATCTCTTGGCTAACTCACAACGAAACTTTGAAATCCTTGGATATCGGTGCAACGAGGGTGTTTGATCTGTCTTCATTGCCAAGTTTTATGAGTTTAAATCGTTTGCAGATGGACAGAACTTTTATCCGTTCTTTGTGCCCATTAAACAACGTTGAAAATCTTGATTGGATAAACCTTTATAGTAGCTATGCAGCGGATGGGTCTCAAGACTGTTTTAAAGACTTGGAGAAAGACGTCGATGAAATAGGTGGCGGCAATTCGTATCGCCAAAATTACATGCCTGGAAAACCATTTATAGCTCTCATCGCGCTGGATCGCTTTTGGGAAACTTTTGAATGGAAAACTATTTTCAATGCCATTCAATCGCGCAGCCCTGAAGATAGTTAACACCAAGCTTAACCTCCCCTTAAAAACAATCGTCTAAATTGGTGTAAATTGTAATGCGTATTGACGGTAAATTGCGAAGCTATGGCCACTAAGAAAAAAGCGAAAACACGGGTAGAGCCCAGCTTTCAATCGAAAAATTCTGCAAAATCGACGCCCAAGAAGGGTGGCAAAACAAAACCCGCACCAAAATCAGCACAAAAGTCACAAAGCAAAACAAACGCGAAATCGCGCTCTGGCACGAAAAGACGCCAGTCCAAATCTGCACGGGGTAAGCCAAAAAAGCCCGGACTGCTGACACGTTTGATCAAAACTTCATTTTATTGGTGTTTTGTTTTGGGCATTTGGGGCGCAATTGGCGTTGGTAGTATTTTCGCATTTTACGGCGCTAAGATGCCAAGTGCAAAAACTTGGGACGTACCGCAAAGACCACCAAATGTTCAGATTATGTCCTATGATGGTCAGGTGATCGCCAATCGCGGCATTACCGGTGGTCAGGCGCTATTTTTGAGCGATATGTCACCTTATATTCCGCAAGCCGTTATTGCCATTGAGGATAGGCGTTTTTATAGCCATTTTGGCATCGATCCGATAGGTCTTGCGCGTGCTATGTACTCCAATCTGGTTGCTGGTCGTACCGTTCAAGGTGGTTCAACGCTCACCCAACAACTTGCCAAAAACTTGTTTTTATCCCCTGACCGCACCCTTGAGCGAAAAGTGCAAGAAGTGCTTTTAGCATTTTGGCTTGAGCATAATTTCACCAAAGACCAGATTTTAGAAATGTATCTCAACCGGGTTTATTTTGGATCTGGTGCTTATGGTGTTGAAGCTGCTTCTCGGCGCTATTTTCAAAAACCAGCGCGTGAGGTTAATCTCGCTGAAGCTGCATTGATTGCCGGACTACTAAAAGCGCCGTCGCGGCTTTCCCCCGCTCGTAATCCAGATTTAGCCGAAGCACGTGGTCAGGTGGTGTTAGGCGCAATGCGCCGTGCCGGATTTATCGATGATGGGGAAGCCGCCACCGCACTTACCCAACCGCAAACGCGTGCAAAAAGCTAT
>CAJQOR010000113.1 GCA_905479965.1 uncultured Rhizobiaceae group bacterium
TTAAAGGTGTGGGTGAAGCTGCCGTTGATCACATTGTTGAGGTGAGGGGTGACGTACCGTTCAAATCAATTGAAGACTTCTGTAAACGTGTTGACCCCAAAATGGTCAACAAGCGAGTGATTGATAGTTTGATTTGTGCTGGTGCATTTGATTGTTTTGGCCGTGAGAGAGCTGAACTGATTTCCGGCCTTGAACGGATCTTAGGCTTTAGTCAAAAGGCATCTGCGGACCGTGCATCCGGCCAAAGTGATATCTTTGGTTTAGATGCAGATGGTCCCGGCGAGGTAATACAGTTCAACAAGGTTACCCCTTGGTTGCCGGCAGAAAAATTGCAGCGTGAATATCAGGTTCTGGGGTTTTATCTTTCTGCACATCCACTTGATTCTTATGGTGAAATTCTTGATAAAAAACGTGTTCAAAAATGGACGGATTTCTCATTAGCGGTGAAAGCTGGTGCAACTGCTGGACGTTTGGCTGGGACTGTCACTGGTTTCCAGCAACGCAAAACGCGGACCGGCAATAAAATGGGAATTGTGACATTCTCTGATAGTACGGGCCAGTTTGAGGCCGTGCTGTTTTCAGAGGCGCTGCAATTGCACCGTGATTTACTCGAGCCTGGTAAATCGCTTATCTTAACGGTTGCCGCCGAAGAACGTCCTGAAGGAATTGGATTGCGAATTCAAAGTGTAACATCGCTTGAATATGAAGCCGTTAGTACCCAGAAAACACTTCGCATCTTCATGCGCGACAGCGTGGCACTTAATGCGGTTTCTGCGCACTTGAACACGAAGGGACGAGGGCAAGTATCTTTCATCATGATCAAAGATGATGGTGACCGTGAAATAGAGATTGAATTGCCAACCAAATATAAAATATCACCTGAAATCGCTGCAGCTATGAAATCAGCGCCTGGCGTATTAGACGTCGAGCTGGTTTAGTTTTTGTCCTGTGATGGATCGGGTTTAACTTTGGGTTTTGGCTTGCTTTTAAATGTGTATCCTGTCTGAACAATCGTATTGCCAAATTTTGATCGTACTTTATCAACGGCACCTTCAACATGTGCTCGTCGGGTTGCGTCAATATCTACAAGATCATCGGGATCGGCTTGTTCTGGCGCGCCAAGGTCACTGACACCAATGCCCAAAAGTCGAAAACTTGTGCCGTCTGTTTCCGATCTTAACAGCTCCAAACCTGTGCGAAATATCTTATCTGCGAGCATGGTTGGATCAGTCAGGCGGCGGTTTCGTGTTCGTGATTTAAAGTTAGACGTCTTCAATTTCAAAACGACTGTGTGCCCAGATGTACTGGATTTTTTTAGTCTGTCAGCAACCTTTTCACTTAGAGATCTGAGTATTTTAGCCAGTTCATCATAGTCTGATTTATCATCAAAAAATGTGGTTTCAGATGATATGCTTTTTGCACCAGAATTAGGTCTTACTGTTCTGTCATCATTACCACGAGAAAGATGATAAAGCCGCGTACCCATGGTGCCATACCGCCGTAAAAGCTCATTTTGTTCCATCTTTTGTAATTGGCCGATCATTGTAATGCCGTCTTTAGAAAGTGTGGATGCAAAAGCTTTTCCCACACCCCAGATTTTCGTCACGGGCATTTCAGCTAGCAGTTTTAACGCTTCTTCTTCGCCGATGATAGAAAAGCCCCGAGGCTTATTGAGATCCGATGCTATCTTTGCCAAAAACTTACAATAAGACAATCCAACGGAGACGGTAATTCCGATTTCGGTTTCTATTTTTTGCGCAAGTTTTGCAAGGGTCTGAGCGGGCACCATACCATGTAATCGCTCTGTACCGGATAAATCTAAAAATGCTTCGTCGATTGAAAGTGGTTGAACCATAGGGGTGAGTTCAAGCATCATTTCCCTCACTTGCTTACCAACTCTGCTGTATTTTTTCATATCCGGTGGAAGCACAACAGCATTGGGACAAGCATCAAGCGCTTTAAACATTGGCATTGCCGAGCGGACACCGTGAATACGCGCAACATAGCAAGCTGTAGATACAACGCCTCGTTTACCACCGCCGATAATGAGCGGCTTATCAATAAGTTCAGGGTTGTCTCGCTTTTCTACGGCGGCATAAAACGCGTCACAATCAATATGAGCAATGTTGAGCGTTGAAAGCTCGGCATGATTAAGCAGGCGTGGGCTGCCACAAGACCGACAGCGTGAACGGCTTTGAATAATTGGTTCAAAGCAATCACGACAAAATCCGTGTTTTGAGCTATTTGAGGGCATGTTGCGTAATTTCAATCAGAACAAATGTCGAACAAAATGTTTTTAGAGTGTTTCTTTGCGCAAAACAAGTCGCAATTCATTCTGTTTGTTGCGTTTTGTCTGATTAAAACTTGCTCTGAATATGGTTTTTTACATCAATCCAACCATCAGCATCGTAGATATAGTCATCCAGCTTTGGTGCAATTGCTTTGAATTCCTGGTTGGCCATAATACTGATTTGGTGTGTGTTAGGGGCATGTTCGGCGACAGAATGATGGTTGTAGATCATGTCATCAATAAAGAAGACTTTGTCATCAATATGCGAATTTGCTTCTTTAAGAAAAGGCCCTTTAGCCTCTTCTGTCGCAATGAGCGGGAAGTTGAGATTAAAGCGGTCCAAAAGTTCCTTGCGCGTTGAAAAATACCGAGGGGGCATTGCTGTTAGAAAGACGATGTCGATATCCGTGCTTAGTTCTTTCAGTACTGGCTCAACATCTGGGAGTAGCATTTGCCAATTGAGCTGATCGGCAAAAAAGTCGTCAATGAGTGTGGACACTTTTTCGTTTTCAACGGATTTTTTAGTGTTTAGATCAAATATATTGCCATGGAGCGCAAAACTATTGGCTCGCAACTCTTTGTCTTGAGCGAGAAGAAAGTTTTGAAAGGGCGTTAAAAACTCCAGTACGACTTCATCAACATCGCAAACGATCAGAGGGCGTTGTGATAAAGGGGAGATGATGTCTGAGATCGACTTAATTTTAATATCCTTGTTCAAGATTGCCCCCAAGTTGGCGAAAAGCTTGGGCAACATGCTCTGGTCTTTCGTTTGATGCTTCACAATATTTCAAAAGTGTCGGCTCGTGATTAATCAAAAACTCTAAAACACCAGCAAAAAACCCGGGTTGCGTTGCAGCTTGTCGTAATTGGGAAGCTTCAAGTCCAGAAAGACCCAAAAACCGATTGAAAAGCTCTGGTTCTGTGGCCAACCAGCTTAACACATCAATGGCGATTTCTTCGGATTTTTCCATCTTTTCAAAACCTTAATTTTATAGATATATTTGTTTTTAGAAATTACCATTTTTTCAACTAAATCGTTGTAACATGCAACCAAATTAGGGAATACTGGGACGTATCGGGCGTATAAATGACAAAAAAAGTTATGATAGTTGAGGATAATGAGCTGAATATGAAGCTCTTTAGGGATCTCATTGAAGCATCTGGCTATGGAACGATACAAACGCGGAATGGTTTGGAAGCGCTGGATCTTGCGCGCCAGCATAAACCTGACTTGATTCTCATGGATATTCAATTGCCAGAGGTTTCAGGGCTTGATGTAACTAAGTGGTTGAAAGAAGATGAAGAATTACATCCAATACCAGTAATTGCGGTTACAGCGTTTGCAATGAAGGGCGATGAAGAGCGTATCCGGCAAGGTGGTTGTGAAGCGTATATTTCCAAACCCATTTCAGTTCCTGGTTTTTTAGAGACCATTAAGAGTTTTTTGGGACCTAGTGG
>CAJQOR010000114.1 GCA_905479965.1 uncultured Rhizobiaceae group bacterium
CTGATGCCGAATTGTTTGTCATAATACTTGTCATAAGAGTGTCCCTTACAATACTCGTTACAAAAAAGAGGGACATACCGGACTAAATACCGGTAAAGTCGGAAAGGCATCATGCCGCTTGGAGATGTATCACACACAAAAACCAAGCCCGTCTTGCGCTATCCAAACTGCCTTTAGACCTTTACCAAAGTCTTAATAATCACCGGCAAATGCGGTTTATTGGGGATACTTCTGCAAACACAGTTAACAAGATGACTCCAACCATTACGGGCCCGAATCTACGGTTTTAATTTAAGGCAATTTTATTGATAAAACGGTGAAATCTTGCTCAATTTAGATAAAAGAGCGCACCAAACTGCCCACAAGCAGGTTCCAGCCATCAATTAATACAAAGAACAAAATCTTAAATGGCAAGGAAATAGCCGTCGGCGGTAACATCATCATACCCATCGCCATTGTGATGGTCGCAACGACCAAATCGATGACCAAAAATGGCAATACGACGAGAAAGCCAATTTCAAACCCACGCCGTATTTCTGAAATCATGAAAGCGGGTACAAGAACGCGCATATCAATCTTTTCATCGGTTTGAAAACTCTGACCTTGCTCGCGGGCAAGATCAATAAACAAGTCGATGTCTTTAGGTCTAGTGTTGGCGAGCATAAAGTCACGAAAGGGCTCAGATATCAATTCAATGGCTTGTTCTTCATTAATCTGATTTTCAATTAGCGGATTGATGCCTTCATCCCAAGCCCGATCAAATGTCGGCGCCATGACATAAAACGTCATGAACATCGCCAAGGAGATTAAAATCATATTAGCTGGTGCGGATGGAAGGCCAAGACCTGTTCTTAATATTGAAAAGGCAATGATGAAACGAGGGAAACTCGTGATCATGATTAAAATGCCGGGCGCTAACGATAATACCGTTAGTAATCCGAAAGTACGGACAATCCAGCTCGCAACAGAGCCATCCAAGGGTGTTTGAAAAATACCCGGGTCAACTGCTTGCGCACTCGCTGTAGTTACCAAAGCCATCATGGCTAGGATAACGAGTAGAAATCGAATCATTCGATTACAAAAGTCCTTATCAAAATATCTTCAATGTTACCTTTTGATCTAAGAATCGCACGTTCTTTTAAATCTTCGCGTACATATCTAAATCCTCGAGCACCTTGCACTTGTTGCAATGAGAGTGTTCGCAGGTACCCTACCATATCTTGGTGGACAAGTTCGACCATTTCGATGTCTGGTTCACCTTTAACCACAAGAGATACCTCCAATCGTACCCAACTTTCCGATGGAAACGATAAATTTGTGGTAATTGGCTGTAGACGAATGAGATTTGGGCTTTCTTCGCCAGCAATTGGCACCTCTTCTTCATCATCCGATTTAGGTTTTGTTTTCCCTTCTTCTGCCTCGGCTTGCGCTTGCAATTCAATGGCAGCGGGTGCGAGCATTCCGCCGATCACCCATCCTCCGCCTGCCGCAATGACAGATGCAATAGCAACGCCCACGATCGTGACAACCAAATTAGATTTTTTCTTACCACCTTCGCCGTCGCCACCTTCATCAGCATCCATGAGCTCTTCCATTGTCAGCGCCCTTTAAAACGGTGTTACAACATCGACCACTTGTTGGCCGATAGGAGGTTGTTGAACTTCGGTTAAACGTCCACGTCCGCCGTAAGAAATTCGTGCTTCAGCAATCTTCTCGTAGGCGATCAAATTATCAGAATCGATATCTTTCGGCCTGACAATACCAGCCACATTTAGAATACGAAGTTCGAAATTCACCCGGACTTCCTGTGACCCACTAATAATCAGATTTCCGTTATCCATAATGCCTGTAACAATCGCGGCAACACGGATATTGAGCTGTTCAGCGCGCTTTGTAGATCCATCGCCCGCGCTTGATGCGTTGGAGTCGTAACTTAAATCAGAGCTACCGGCTGAAATACTGCCCAATAATGTGTTAATAGCGCCACCTGCATTAAACCCGCTTGAATTATTGCGTGAACGCTCGGACTCGTTTTCAAAAGAAGCCTTGTCGTTGATGCTGATGTTCACCGTTAAGATATCACCGACAGACATTGCGCGCGTGTCTTGAAACAACGCACTTTTATGATCACTCCACAATGAAAACTCGCTGACGCGTTTTTTCGGCTGAGTAGGATAAGCCATCACCTGCGAAGCATTGGAATATTTCATCCCTGTGCCAACAGGAGACATTTCAGGTTCCTTACCCAATTCACGAAATTTTTGCCCGCCGCAAGCGCTTAACAAAAGCGCGATACCAATCATACTTAAACTTAGCTTCATGATTGTGTCTCTTCCAATGCACGGTCAGCTGTACTTGCAATAATAGTTGCAAGTTTTGCTGCTACCTTTGCATCCATTTCGTTGAAAATCTGACTGGAAAGTCGTGGGCTAAGCTTCATAATGATAGCCGCAGCGATATTTTTCTCAATGATTTCCAATTGGTTTGCCGCGGCATCCGGCTTCATCTTTTTAAAGATCTCCACCAAACCTGCTTCAGCGGTTGCTAAAAATTCATTTCGTTTATCAAGCCAATTTTTATAATCATCACGGCGCATTTTAAGTTCTTCAACACGTTCGTCGACTTGTGTCTGAAGTTTAAACAACTCCTCACGCTGCAACAGATAGCGCTTATCGCGCGCCGCATCGGCAATGTTGCCACAGAACTTTCTGATATCTTCGTTGACATCGATGCTGGATGTTCCATCCGTCGACATTTTTTTTGCGGTTTGTGCGTAAGATCCAATTATAGGATGAGAGCTTGAAACGATAACTGCGAGCGCAGAAATTTTCACAAAAGCAGCAAGATTATTGCGGGTTACGAAAGGAAAGATTTTCATTGTAGTATAAGCTCCGCTTGCAGCGCTCCGGCTGATTTCATTCCTTGTAAGATGGCGATCACACCATCTGGCTTGACGCCAATTGTATTAAGACCTGCAACCAGTGTGCGCAGATCAGGGCCAGCTAAAATCGCAACCTGTCCTTCTTCGACACCGGCTGTGATATCGGTTAAGGGTTCAAATTCTGTCACCCCTTTAGAAAATGGAAGTGGCTGAATAACCGTTGGCGTCTCGGTCACTTGAACAGTAAGCGCACCATGACTAACTGCAACTCTTGCGATCTTCACATGATGGCCGATCACAATAGTTCCGGTTCTTTCATTGATGACAACGCGCGCCGGCATGTCGGTTTCAACGGACAGACTTTCAAGCTCGGCCATAAGCCGTGCTAAATCAATATTTGCCGGTTGCAGAACATCGATAGCACCTGAGTCACGCGCGGTTGCAATAGATTGTCCAAAGCGCGTTAATGCATATTCATTGATTGTATCAGCAACGCCAACCGCGGTGGTAAAATCAGGATTGCGAAGCTGGAACACCAGACCATTAGTGGATTTAAACTTCGCTGGAATTTCGCGCTCAATGATTGCACCACCTGGCAAACGCCCAGAAGTAGTAATGCCGGTTTGCAGTGTTGCTGCGTCACCTTCTGCATTAAACCCGGATACGACAACCGATCCTTGAGCAACTGCGTAAATTTCACCATCAGCACCTGCAAGTGATGTCATGACAAGCGTACCGCCGCGCAGGGAACTTGCGTCCCCCAATGATGATACGGTCGTATCAATTCGAGAACCCATTGTTGCAAAAGGTGGAAGATTTGCTGTAACCAAAACGGCGGCAATGTTTTGTGATCGTGCACTTCCGCCTTCCGTTGCAATACCTAAATTCTGTAGCATTGCTCTTAGTGACTGCTCTGTATAAGGCGAATTTCGAAGACTATCCCCGGTGCCTTGCAGACCAACAACAAGACCGTAGCCAATTAATTGATTATCACGGCCAGACTGCAAAGACGCGATGTCTTTTAATCTTGCAG